>DAIQMM010000001.1:0-24580 GCA_036788915.1 Nanosynbacter sp.
GCGTTAGCTGTTATACTAAAAATATGTTTGATGTAGCGAAAAAACTTATTACTGACGCAGAAAAAATTGTGATTATCCAGGCAGAGAACCCTGACGGAGACAGCCTTGGCTCAGCTTTAGCACTCGAAGAGGTACTGAGCGACCTCGGTAAAAGTGTCTTTCTCTACTGCCCAGTCGATATTCCTAAATATTTGCGGTACATCAACGGCTGGGATCGAGTGCTTGGCGATATGCCATCAAGGGCGGATCTTGCAATTATAGTCGACACCAGTGCCGACATTCTCCTAACTAAAGTCCTGGAAACGCCTGGGGTGCGACATTTTCTGGAAACACACCCAGTACTAGTTATCGACCACCACACTTCCGAGTCGACGCTCAGCTTCCCGAACACAATGCTGACCGACACGGTCGTGGCGACGGGGCAGCTACTTTACCAACTCTTTAGCGACGCTAATTGGCAGATTAACCCTCAGGCGGCAGAGAATATGTTGATCGCCATTATGAGCGACAGCCTCGGCCTAACCACGCCAAACACAACCGCTGAAACCTTCTTCGTCGCTGGCGAACTTACAAAGCTCGGGGCTTCGAACGCGGTAATCGAGGAGCGTCGTCGCGAATTCTTAAAGAAACAACCAGAGATATTGGCTTATAAGGGAAAATTGATTGAGCGAATTGAATATTTTCTAGACGGACAGCTGGCGTTGGTTCACGTGCCGTTTGAGGAGATTCAAATGTATAGCGACGCTTATAATCCTGGAGCACTAATCGGCGACGAGCTGCGATTAGTCGAAGGAGTGGCTCTATCATGCGTCTTAAAGACTTATCCAGACGGCAAAATTACCGCAAGACTGCGTGGCAATATTCCTATCGCCGACACGGTAGCTGGTTATTTTGGTGGCGGCGGACATCCATACGCAGCTGGCTTCCGCATTTACGAAAATTATGACACTGTAGTAAGAGAGCTGCTTGATATAACAGATAAAACTCTCCGAGAATACGAAGCATAAAAAAATAGCCAACAACAAACGTTTTTGGCGTATTAGTGGTAAATTATTAGCTTGGGACGATCTCTGGTACCGCGGGCCGGACTTGAACCGGCACGAGCTATTGCTCACCAGATTTTGAGTCTAGCGCGTCTACCAATTCCGCCACCGCGGCACAAGGGAACGCCCCAAATCTACCGTAAAATTGTACCACACCACCAACACCTAGGCAAGTGCTTGCTTTTATTTTTGGCCGTTTTCGCTTATACTATAAATATATGAACCCGACGAATGATCAGTCAAACGGTCGAGTGGGCGTACCGCTAACAGATCAGCGCCAGTCACCTACACCAGCCCGTGTCAACACCACTTCGCAAGACGCAGCAGCAGATGTTGTCCGTCAGCAAATTAATGCTATATATTCTCGGGAATTAAGAGAAGTTCCGCCTCGTATAAACCCCGTGCCGACAACGCCCACATTAAATACAGCACCAAGACCAAGACCGCAACAACAGACCGCCGCTTACAATCACGCCATGAGGACCAGCCCCATGACTGCCACAATGCTTACATCTCAACCTGCAGCTACAGCTACCGTCGCACCCACGCAGGCGACACCACAAAATCAGCCCCAAAAAGCACACACCCAAGTAGCCGAGGATCAGTGGAAACGCTACCATAGCGAATGGCAGAAGTACTATCAGATGTATTACGAACGCTATTACGCAAATCACTTGACGGTCAAAGATCAAGAAATCTCACGGCTAACCGAAGAAGCTGGCAAGATTGGTACGCAAAAACCAAGCACCGAACCGAACAACTTGCAACAAACAGCCCTCAAAGAATTACGAGCAGAAATTCAAGAGAAAGTCCGTGCGTCGGCCAATAAAGTAAAAAAATCGAGGCATTTCATGCCAGCACTTGCCGGGGTGGCAGTTTTGCTGGTGTTTATGTTCCTGCAATATAACCGCATTATTTTTGGTGCAGTTGCCGCTTATACCACGCCAGGTTCGATTGATCCACAAAATATTATCGTCGACACAGCTTCGAATATATCCGTCAGCCCAGACCCACGAATGATCATCCCAAAGATTAACGTCGACGCACCAGTAGTTTACGGCGTTCCGTCGGACAGCGCCTCACAATTAGCGGCTATGCGTAACGGCATTGCTCATTTCTCTATTCCAGGAGCTAATGCCGTCCCTGGACAAGCAGGCAATGCAGTGTTTGCAGCACACTCTTCGAACGACGCTTTTGCGGCAGGAGATTATAAGTTCGTCTTCGCCCAAAACGAGAAATTGACCAAGGGTGATGTTATTTACATGAATTACGAGGGCAAGCGTTACACCTATTCCGTAACCAGCACCGAAGTCGTCTTGCCGCAGGAAGTGTCAAAAGTTCAGATAGCTACTGATAAGCCAATGCTAACTCTGGTCAGCTGCGTACCGCTAGGGACAGCTCAGAAACGCTTGCTGGTGTTCGCCGAGCAAATCAGCCCCGACCCAACACAGGCTTCAGCCGCCAGTGCGTCAACTAGTACATCAAATGCAAATGCCGCAATTCCTGGCAAACCAGAGCCAACCTTAATCGAACGCTTGTTCGGTGCTAGTTAAACCAGCCGTTACTTACACCAGTGGTCATATTCATCTTATTCAACACCAGCTGACCTGAGTCGTTCTGCGTCAAAGAATAAACATAACGCTGATTCGACGACAGGGCAGCGGTCAATGTTTTATTGGCCGGCAATAGCTCATGAAGGTTAGTGCCGTCAAACTCGCGAATGGCCAATTTGCCAGAAGAAGTAACATCCCAGAGATAAAAATCATCAAGCCAATGAATCTCTTGACCAGCGCCAAGACGGAACTCTTCCGACAAACTGCTACGCTCCAGATCATAACTCTGAGCCGCCGCACTTCCACGAACTGTAATAAAGCGGCCACTATTGTTGAAAGATAGACCACTCGCCGCATAATTTAGCGAAATAGTCTTTTTGGTCTCCAAAAACTTTTCCTGAGCCTCAGTATCATCTGAGATTTCACCTCTATAAAAGGTCAATACATTGCCAGCTGCCAGAGCTACAGTGTCTTTATGGAAATAGCTTGATACGCGAACAATTGGCGTAGCACTATTGTCAAAAGTATTGATCACCAACGGTTTCTGCCAGCCCTTCTTCCAAACGCCAGCTATTTTCTTGCCAGATTGAGTTGCGACGTAGGCAATTCTATCATCTCCATAAAGCAAGAATGTCTGCACGTCAACGATATCTGGTCGATAAACCGCCTGAGCAGAAAGATCAAGACGGTGCAGCTCGCCCGTGTCCCGCAATACATACAGCTCCGCACCAGTCGTACCGATAAAATGCGCCTTGGTAATCGCAAAACGAGTCAACGCGGTAATATCAACTGGATCAGTCGGCGTTTCGCGGTCAAACCTCAGCCACTGAACAGCACGGGTGCCACTTTCATTTTGATAGGTATGCTTGACGAGTAAGAACCGCGTGCTGCGATCCCATTCAACGACCTCAAACGCATGATACTGAGATTGAACATTATAGCCAGCCAAAATACTAGTGTTAATGGCGTGCTCGGTGAACTTCTCCTTATTCGTATCCCGAAGATCTCCCAACGTCGCCACTGGTGCATTATCTTTATACCCAAACGCCATCATAAAATTGCCAGCAGGGGAAAGGTGTGCCGTTTGCATATTAGACAAGGTTTGCACTTCCGATGTGCTACGTTTTGACGGAATTAACCGAGCGTAGTTAAGGTTGGTAACCGTGTTTGATTTAATATCAATCGTTTTTCGCCACGATTCATAACCGTCCAGCTCCATGGAAAATGTATGCTTACCAGGCAATACCGTATTTTTAGTTTGCACGCGACGCAGCTGCACGCCATCAACAAAAACCATCGAACCACTTGGGTAAGAATTGTACTGTACCAACCCAGTCTGCTGCAGCTCCCGTGTGTCTGGATTAAAGGTATAGCCAAGCATATGAAAGACCAAGAAAATTAACGCTGTAACTGAAAATAATATCATTAGTGCATATATGGATATACGATAAATAAGTTCTTTTCGATGCTCTTCCTGGCGGTACATAAGTAAGGAGATTATACCACATATTTACGCTTGCAAAAACCGTAGGCAGTTTGTAGTATAATAAGTAGTATATAAGCGAGGGGGATTGGATGACACACAAACAGTATATTATTGTTAACGGACGAGCGTACGACGCGGTAACAGGCATGCCCCGTCCTGATGTCAAAATTGAAAAAACAGAGATCGTGAAAAAACCAGAAGAGCAGTCCCATATTGCTCGTGGTACCGATATCCAAAACTTGCACACGCGACGTGTCCAGAAGTCAGCGACACTTAATCGCCGCCACGTGAAACAACCGATGGCCGCACCACTAGCTCGCAAAAATCGCCCAAATTATCAATCCTCAGCAGCAACATCTCAGCACTCCGAAATCAAAAAGTTTGCTCCAGTAGAAAAAACAACCCAAAATCCCGTACGTGCCGATCGTCCAGCGACAACGCACCCTGTCGTACATCGAGCAAAAAAACAGACGACAAGCACAGCCATGCAATTGCGGCAGGCTCGCACTATCCGTCCAACCGAACAGACGAAGCAAGTTGCAGTGCAGCCCGTTCAGCAGGCAGCACCACGCTCAGCCAAAGAATTAAAGCAGCAAGCAATATCCGAGGCACTAGCAAAACAAACTCCAGTCGCAAAAAAACCAAAAACAGCCAGGAGGCGAATGAACTGGGTGAGTGCTTTATCAGTCGGTTTTGCTGTCATGCTCCTTGGTGGATATTTAACATATCTCAGCATGCCAAATATCTCAATCAAAATCGCCGCCATCCAATCTGGCATTGACGCTAAATATCCTGGATACAAACCCGATGGCTACGCCCTGAATGGCCCGATTAGCTTCAAGAATGGCGAAGTCGCTATTAAATACGCTTACGCCGACGGTAGCTCCGAATACACCTTGACGCAACAAAAAAGCAGCTGGAACTCAGCGGCAGTGAAGGAATATTTCGCAGAGAAATCAGATTCACCAACAACCATGCTGGTCGACGGATTAACGATTTACAAGAGTGGCAACGACGCAGCCTGGGTAAATGGCGGCATCCTGTATCACATTAGCGGCAATGCACAACTCTCGGGTGAACAGATTCGCAAAATTGCCACCAGCCTATAATTTTACTCATCAGTACGCTATAATATAAAGCCATGAAAGCAAGAACTCGTTTCGCACCAAGTCCGACTGGGTATATTCATGTCGGCAATGTTCGCAGTGCCTTATATCCATATTTAATTGCCAAGCAAACTGGCGGAGATTTTATTTTACGGATTGAGGACACTGACCAAGCACGATTTGTTGACGGAGCGGAAGATCTTATTTTGGAGACACTTAAATGGCTAGGACTAGACTGGCAGGAGGGTCCACTGTACGGTGAGACAGGAGAGAAGGGCAATTTTGGTCCATATCATCAAACAGATCGACGTGAAGTCTACTTAAAGTGGGCCAAGAAAATGATCGACGAAGGACTGGCGTATGCCGATCCATATTCGCCAGAAGAAGTTCAAACTTTCCGAGATCAGGCGAAGGCGGAGAAGCGAGCGTTTTTGTACCGCGAGCATCGCCCAGAAAATCCACCAGAATGGCAGCTCGGCATGCCACTGCGTTTTAAAACACCCGAAATTAAACGCTACACTTGGCAAGATGCAGTAATGGGCGAACTTTCAGCGGGCCCAGAAGCCTTGGACGACTTTATCTTAATCAAGGCAGACGGCTTACCAACCTACAACTTTGCCCACATTATTGACGACTATGAAATGCAAGTTACGCACGTAATTCGTGGTGCAGAATACGTCGCCTCAACGCCAAAATATCTTTCGCTATATGAGGCTCTGAATATCACCCCGCCGATACTGGCACATGTTCCTCATATTTTAGCCCCAAGCGGAAACAAAAAGCTCGGCAAGCGTGACGGGGCAAAAAGCGTCAGCGAGTACCGCGATGACGGGATATTACCAGAGGCGATGCTTAATTTCTTGGCACAACTGGGCTGGAACGACGGCACAGAAAAAGAATTGTACAGTCTGGACGAATTGATTAAAACATTTTCATTGGAACGAGTGCAGAAGTCAGGTGCTAGATTTGACGAGCAGCGTCTTTTGTGGCTAAACGGTCAATGGATTCGAAAAATACCACTCGATGATCTGCTTGAAAGGTGTTCTAATTTCTGGGGCGAAAGTGCGAAAAACGCCACGCCGCTGCTACGCAAGCAAGTTCTAGAACTAGTGTTTGACAGATTAAAAACGCTCAGCGACCTACCACTGCTTACCAGTTACTTTTTCGAAGAACCAGTCATCGACGAGACGCTCATTTCTGACAATAAACAACTGAAGAAACTGACAGACGAAACGTGTCGCAATCTGCTGAAACAATCTCACGATAGACTGGCGGCACTGACCGACTGGTCGCCAGAGAGCATTCAGCAATGCCTAAACCTACTTCTTGAGCAGACAGAACAGAAGCCGGGCATTTTATTCAGTCTTATTCGAATCGTAACCACTTGGGCACCGTTTAGTCCGCAGCTGAATGAGATGCTAGCAGTAATTGGCAAAGAACGAACGCTGGCACGGATCAATCATTATCTGTCGCGCCTCTAATCAGCATTATCAGTACCCCTAAAGTATCCGGTCTGGAGTTTCAGTCTATGACTCGTTTCCTCTTGACTTGGCATCTCTCTTTTCATGCGGCTTCGTTTGCGGCGATTCTCTTCCTCCGCTAGCCCCAGTTGGTACTCGTTGAACCGCTCCTCCCTCATCAGTTTGACGAGAGACTCCAGGGCGACTTCGGCAGCTGCATCAATTAATCTTAGCGGCTCGGCTAGATCTTTATCATCAATTGACATGTCAAGTTTCAATGCGTAATCAACATCATTTATCGCTTCTTCACGCCTCCGCACAACCCAGTCTATAGACTCTACTAAATCAGGATCCCGCAGTCGCCACCAGGGTGGATCTAATTCAAGCACCCACTTGCAAAAGTCGCCTTCGAGAATACTCTTCACTTTGTCAGTATATACTCTGCGACCACTGCCTAATTTTGTGCCACAAAACCACTGCAGGAGACCGACAGAAGGACCGCTCGACTCCCATTGTTCATCGTAAACATTTCTCAGATATTTTTTAATAGGCTCCTCTTGCGGATGGTATAAACGCTCCCTGGGGCTCTCATATGACCAAAGTTTATACCGTGCCGACCAAATATATTTATTCAATTGACTTAAATGAAAGCTCTCCTCGCTACCCTCGGTTGGCGGCAGCTCCACGCCAATCATTTGCGCCATGTCAAAGTCCCAAGCTATATCAAGCTTGGTCGTCTCAGGAATCTTGCCTTGTTCAAGATCTCTGTCAAGCAGTGCTTTCGCACTTGCCAGCGGTAATATAACCCTACTACTAGCCACCCCCCCCAGAGCTACAGACGCCAATTCAGTGGTGATTGTTCTTTCTTTCCCACATTCAAACAGGCCGAGCAATTTTTTTCTCTCGTTGTGAGTTTCCTTAATCACCCATCGCTGCTTGCCAGAAGGATCTAACATTTTATTATATAATCACGACAATGGCCCTAGTGCAAGCATAGCCGTTTTATTGGTTTGCGTGATATACTAAGCATAAGTATGAACGTAGAAAAGACCACCAAGCCACAGATACCAAAACCGAAAAAGTCGCTGAAGAAGTGGGTGAAAGAACACCTTTTGGCGATCGTCCTTATCACCTTAAGCATCGTTGTTGCGGCGGTATTTATCGTGGCGATCAAGTCTGTTCATTACGATGCTTCAATTTCACAGATGAACACCAAGAAAAAGCCAGAGCCAGCAAAGAAATATTATTCAGCTCTGACAGGAATGGAAGTCGAGAATGAAGCTGCGACCAAGCAGGCGGTTACTGGTGTAATGATCGAGAATAGTCCAGCTGCCCGTCCGCAATCTGGCCTAAAGCAGGCTGGTGTCGTTTATGAAGCGGTCGCCGAGGGGGGAATTACTCGCTTTATGGCACTTTACCAAGGAAATAAACCAGGGACGATCGGGCCAGTTCGTAGTTTGCGGCTGTATTATTTGAGCTGGGCAGCACCATATCAAGCATCGATCGCACACGTCGGAGGCAGCGGCAATGCACTCGCTCATGTTAGAAACGGCAATTATCGCGACATTGATCAATTCTTCAACGCAGGTGCATATTGGCGATCCACCGACCGCTACGCCCCACACAACGTTTACACATCAGGTGAAAAACTTGACCAATTGAACAATTCCAAAAATTACACGACTTCCAATTTCACAAGTTTTGCCAGATCCGACGAGAAAGCGGTTGACGCACCAAACGCCACATCTATTAGCGTCAATTTCAGCAGTCCACTTTACGCCACTTCGTACGCCTATGACAAGGCTTCAAACTCATACTTACGCAGCCTGGCTGGATCGCCGCATAACGACCGAGAAGCTGGACAAATCGCACCAAAGACGATCGTAGTGCTTGAAGCGGCAACAGAGCTGCGAGCCAACAACGCCGACGGCTACGAAGACATCATCACCACTGGCAAAGGCAAGGCTTACATCTTCCAAAATGGTACGGTCGCTGAAGCGATTTGGCAAAAAGACAATTTTGATTCACCTCTGAAATTGCGAAGCGGCGAAGGGAAGGACATTCCGCTAAATCGCGGGCAGACTTGGATAGCGACGTTCACCCCTGGTCGAGGAAGTGTGTCATGGCAATAGATCCGCAGTCGAAAACTCTGCGTGAATACCGTCAATATTACTTAACAAGTGTAATCCTTGTCCTCTTATTCTCGCTTATCGGACTGTTGGTAGGCCTCGGTGCCGCTCTAAGTGCAAGTGGCGTTGCTCAGCTGGATGAGGTTAATTTCTGGATCGTCATGCTGGTTATTTTTGTCATCGGTGCAGTATTATTTATTATCATCGCAAAACACATAACCCAGCCTCTTTCTGACATTCTCGCGGCATTAGCACATAAAATCGGCGAGCCATACCCCAGGACACCACCGAACCCGAACAAACTACATTATCAAAAAACTGGTTTTAAAGCCGCCTTGCAGGCAATCTATGGCGAACTGGACACCGACAAAGACTCGGACGAAAAACCGAGTGTCGACTCATTGCTAAAAACATCTTTAAACCAAACTTCTTGCGGAGTCGTCATTCTTAACAAAGACAAACAAATTATTTTTGCCAACGCCGCAGCACCGATCGCACGATCCGTCAAGGGCGAATCATTTCTGGCACTTGATTTCATGGGCGAGCAGTCAATTAGCGAGTGGATCGACGAGGCTGCAGCAAATGAGATCAAAGCCGAGCAACGCTGGTGTCGCATCAGTACCATGGCGGACGTGATCGTCAAGCCAAAGATTTACGACATTATCGCCTCATACGAAAAAGGTGCCTCTGGCGAAACTGTCATTTTCTTGATCAATAAAACGAAAAAATATCTGCCAGAAGAAGAGGACTTGAACTTTATTTCATTTGCCGCTCATGAACTGCGTGGCCCAATTACAGTTATTCGGGGCTATCTGGACATCATCACCGAGGAGTTTGCCGATCGACTGAGAGGCGACGAACAGCAACTACTAGACCGATTAACCGTCTCAGCAAACCGACTGTCAAGCTACGTCGACAACATCTTAAATGTCGCAAGATTTGACCGCCACCACCTGAAGGTCCATCTCCTGGAAGACACCATCGCTGGTATTTATAATTCCATCGCCGATGATATGCAACTGCGGGCTTCAACTCAACAGCGACTATTGAGCGTAACCATTCCGCCAGATTTGCCAACCGTCGCCGCTGATCGCGGCAGCATCAGCGAAGTTATCGGCAACTTGATCGATAATGCGATTAAATATAGTTTTGAAGGCGGAGCCGTCGTAGTCTCAGCACGGCAGGTCGGAGATTTCGTCGAAGTGTCAGTAACCGACAACGGCATAGGTATGCCAGCCAACGTCATCAACAATCTCTTCCATAAGTTTTACCGCTCACACCGCTCACGCGAGGCTGTCGCGGGGACGGGAATAGGCTTGTACATTTGTAAAGCATTTATCGATTCGCATGGCGGCACCATTTCCGCTCGCAGCAAAGAGAACGAAGGCTCGACATTTACCTTTACGCTACCAATTTACGCAACAGTAAAAGATGCCCTGCTCGAAAATGGTCAATTAAATAATAAACTGATCCGCACAGGCAGTGGCTGGATAAAAAATCATTCAATGTACAGGGATTAGGAGGAGAGATGATTCAAACAATTTTATGCGTTGAAGATGATCGGTTTATCGGTGAAATGTATGTCAGGAGCCTGCAAAAAGCTGGCTACACCGTAACCTGGGTGGTTGACGGCAACGACGGACTGGTGGCAGCACGCAATCAGCAGTTTGACCTGATTATCCTTGATCTAATGCTGCCAGAGCGACGCGGCGACCAAATACTAGACGCTTTAAGGAATAACGGTGTAGACTTGGTGCCAAATAGCAAAATAATCGTAATGACGAACTTTGAGCAAGATGAAGCCTCAAAAAATGCCGTATTGCAACGTGTTGATGGATATCTGATCAAGGCAGACATCACCCCGCGAAACCTCCTGGAAGTGATTCAACAAATTGACGACGCATCGGAAAAAGCTGATCAGTAGTTTCAATCGGGAAGTTTGGATTAAAAAACAGCTCGCTACCAGAGGTAAACGAGCTGTTTCACATCAAAGATAAATATTTTTGGTGACCCTACCGGGAATCGAACCCGGGTTGCTGGGATGAGAACCCAGTGTCCTAACCGCTAGACGATAGGGCCGCGTACCTAGACAGAATACCACAAAACCAGCCGCCTTGTCCATAGGCTCACCCAGCTTGCACTTTTTCATAAAATCAGCCATAATTGAACCATGAAAAAGGGAGGGTTTAATCTGACAATTCGTTCAATTTCTCGATTTTGGCTAAGGCGATTGTGCGAGGTTTCTCTGCTTGGCTGCTGGACCATAATCGTTCTTTATGTTTGGGCCCGCTTTATTCCAACTGGTTACACTCTACCAATCGGATTGTCCATCACCGACCTCGCCGCCGCTATCGCTGCAGTCGGCAGCTTCATTTCATTAATACTTTGCTTCTGGCTGCCACGCCGCCACGAAACAGCCATCGCCGTTTTCGTCTACACAATGCTCGTGGTCGTCGTATCCACCATCATTCGCACCAGCGGTGTTCTCGAATCGCCATTTTTAGCAATGTGGATTATCGTCGCCCTCTTCTCAGGCTTTCTCGGCATCGTCGTAACCGCCAGCATGGCTCTACTTGTTATAACTCAAATCACACTCTCTACCTTACAAAACGGACTCGCCATACAAGATATCTTGAGCTATCTATTTTTCGGCCTCTTGCCACTGATTTTCAGTATTGTCATCTGGGGTCGAACACAACAAAAGAAGGAACATTCGACTTACTCTGAGCTGGAAAATAAACTGTCAACTGTCGAAGGAAAGTCTGATGTGGTGATTAACACGATTGACGACGGAGTGCTGGCAATTTCTCGCGACGGCAACATTGAACTGATCAATCCATCAGCACAGCGTATCATCGGCTGGAATCAAGGCGACGCACTCGGCCTCAACTGGAAAAGCGTCATTAAACTGGTGGCAAGCGACGGAAAAGAGGCGGCAGAAAACGAACATCCAATTATTCAAGCACTACACACCAACAAACCAGCTCATAGCGACAAATTATTCCTCCTAACAAGCTCCGAGAAACGAATCCTGGTCTCCATCGTATCATCTCCCGTCGGCAACGGCGAAGGAATTATCGTGGTATTTCGCGACATCACCAAAGAGAAGGCGGAGGAACGCGAACAGGCGGAGTTCATCTCCACAGCCAGCCATGAAATGCGGACACCAGTTGCGTCAATTGAAGGCTACTTGGGGCTAGCACTAAATCCAGCCACTGCACAAATTGACGAGAAGGCTCGCGACTTTATCACCAAGGCACATCAGTCGGCACAACACCTGGGGCGATTATTCCAAGATTTACTCGACATTAGTCGTGCGGAAGATGGTCGGCTAAAAAGTGATCCGAAAGTAATAAATATTAATGACTATATTAAAACAATATTCGATGGGCTGGTACCGAAAGCTGACGAAAAGCAGCTGCATTATGTTTACACGCCAAACCCCGACGAAGCGAGCGGTGAACGCCTACTCCAGCCAGTCTTTTACGCCAATGTCGATCCCGACCATCTACGAGAAGTTGTCGATAATCTCATAGAAAACGCCATCAAGTATACGCCAGCTGGCGGTGAAGTGGTAGTTAATGTTACAGGCAATGAAAAACAGGTGATCATCAGCGTAAAAGACAGTGGCATCGGCATTCCCGCCGAGGACATCCCGCACTTGTTCCAAAAGTTTTATCGAGTTGACAATTCTGATACACGCGAGATCGGCGGCACGGGGCTTGGTCTTTATTTAAGCCGAAGATTGGTAGAAAACATGTCTGGCAATCTACGGGTCGAAAGTGAGTACAAAAAGGGTAGTACTTTCTTTTTGGAACTACCGCGAATGAATAATGACGAGGCGGCAAGAAAAATCCAGGAGCAGAATACAACTCCAGAAATGCAGCAAGTTACAGAAGATCTTGAGATGCAAATGCAGGCTATGGCGATGCCGCAAGAAATTGCAGCGATGAATAACGCAGATGAAACACCCACTCAAGCAGCTCCGACGCAGCCTGAAACCATAAATCCACCGATGCAAACGCTCCCACCGACACCACCAACTCAAATGCCAACCGCACCACCACAATCACCAAAAATCTCAATTCCCATCACAGTCAATCAATCTTCAGGGTCGACTCAGCCGACGCTTGCTGAAATTGAACAGCAGCTCAACACTCAGCGTGGACAATTGTCCGTTCCAGAGCGAAAATAGCATAAGCACTATGGCTTTTTTACGAGCATTTCAGTATAGTATAGATATATGACAAAGATTCTATTGGTTGAAGATGACAAAAGCCTACGCGAGATTTACGGTGTACGACTTTTGGCAGAGGGTTACGACATCGTCTCAGCGGGCGACGGCGAAGAGGCCTTGGCTATGGCAATTAAAGAACGCCCGCAACTTATTCTCAGCGATGTGATGATGCCAAAAATATCTGGCTTCGACATGCTGGACATTCTACGTTCCACGACAGAGACTAAGGATGTCAAGGTAATCATGATGACGGCACTGTCGTCAGAAGACCAGCGAAAACGCGGCGAACAGCTTGGGGCGGATCGTTATCTAGTCAAGTCGCAAGTTGGTATTGAAGATGTTGTTCGGACGGTACATGAGGTCCTAGGTGACGTTTCAGGAATTGGCACGCAGCCAGTCGCCAGTGTGCCGCAAACACCACCCGTTCCAGAGCCAACCCCAATGCCGCAGCCAGCTACCAGGCCAGATATCGCGTCATTGTCGCCATCTCCTCATATGACGGCAACACCTCAGCCAAATCTTACTCCAACCGCACCACAACCAGCTCCAATGCCGCAACCTGCAGCAGGACTACCTCAGCCAGTTGCACCATTCTCATCAACGGCACCGCGACCCTCAGGTTTGGGCGATCGCGTCATTCAGCCATTAGCAGACATGGAAAGACCTGATGCAGTTGACGTTGCCAAGTTGATAGACCAGGAGCTTAACCCTTCTCAGCCGCAGGTTTCCATTACGCCAGAAAGTCAGCCAGTACCAGCAGCCATGCCAACCCCTCAAGAAGCTGCAATTCCAACTCCTGCCACTCCTGAACAGGCTCCAATATCAGCTCTACCAACAGAGCCAGTTCAGCCGCAGGTCGTACCAACCCTACAATCAATACCAGCGCAACCAGCCGCCGAAGCCGTGCCGCCGCTCCAGTCAATCGCTCCGCAGCCAGCAGCACCAGTAGCTGAACAGCCAATATCGCCAATTTCAGATCAGCCTTCAGCACCGCAAGTTACGGAGCCAATACAAATACCTCCTCAATCATGACAACTCAGCCACAAGAGCCAGCAACCATTCGCTTGAACAAGTTTATAGCCCTTTGTCTCGGAATATCTCGCCGCAGTGCCGACGAATTGATTGAGAAGAGCAAGGTTTTTGTCAATGGCGAGCCAGGCATACTCGGTCAACACATCAAGACAGATGATAAAGTAACTTATCAATCAAAAGAACTGTCCATTCAGTCAAAAAAACTAATTCTATTTCATAAACCTACTGGCTATCTTTGCTCGCGTGCCTCACAGGGCGGCGTGCCGACAATCTACAAATTATTGCCAAAAAATCTCCATCACCTCAAACCCGTCGGCCGCCTCGACAAAGACAGCTCTGGGCTAATTCTACTTACTAACGACGGCGACTTCGCCCACCAAATGACGCACCCGTCATTTCACAAGATGAAACGCTATTTGGTAACGCTCGACCAGCCACTCCAGCCGCTTCATCGGCAGATGATCAATGATTTTGGCGTGCAACTGCCTGACGGACCCAGCCGCTTGACCCTGGAACGCCAGCACGAGGGCGACGACCACCACTGGATTGTCATGATGAGCGAAGGCCGTAACCGCCAAATCCGCCGCACCTTCGCCGCCCTCGGCTACACCGTCACCAAACTCCACCGCACGAACTTTGGCAATTATTCAATTGGCGAAATTAAGCGAGGGAGATTTCAGGAAAGCAATTTGACAACAAATTGATAATAGTGTACTATGCCTTACATCATAAATATTAGGAGGATGTTATGATGAGAACAGGAGAAAAGTTTTCAATTGGCGACATAAGCGAGTTGTTACGAAAAATAGCAGGGGAACTGCTTAGCGACATAAAAGAGTTGCTACGAGAAGGAACAGTGGAAGCTCTTGGTGCCGCAGCTGTCGCTATGTTGGTTGTTTCGGGCTGTGCCGCACCAACATCAGAAGCAAAACCAGACAACACAGAACAAGGACAAGAAGATGTGCAGACAGACTCAGAAGGCAACCCCGATCTTGACTGGACGCTGGTTGACGCAGGCTGCGAGCAAGATTGCGAAGAAGGAGAGTCAGGCGGAATATCAAAAGCTTGTGACGGTACCACTCTACTATACGTAAACCTCAACCGCAGAGGGCGAGGCGGTATTACCGCAATCCCTAACAGCCCCGAATGCGGCTACACTTCGCCAACACCCGAAAGCAGTCCCTCACCAACCGCTACTACAACACCCACCCCAGTAGGCTAAAGTCAGCCCCATTTCGCATAACGCTTATCCTCGCCAAATCCTCACGCCTCTGGTATAATAGGCATAATTATGTCTAGTAAATTACCTACCGTCGCCATCATCGGCCAAGCTAACGTTGGCAAAAGTTCATTGTTCAATCGCTTAACGCGCGCCCGCACTGCCATCGTCGCCCGTGAGGCTGGCACCACCCGCGACAACGTTGTTGGCAAAGTCTCATATAAACGCCGCACCTCATCTCCTGAGGAGGCAGGCCAAGCTGAGTTCTGGCTCATCGACACCGCCGGCCTTAAACCCGCCGAAGATGAGTTTGAAGCCACCATCCAAGACCAAATCGCCGACGCCTCCGCCGCGGCCGACGTCATTCTCGTCATGGTCGATTCCACCGTCTATCCATCAGACGCCGACCGCCAGCTCGCCAAAAAAGCCTTAAAAAGCGGCAAACCCGTCCTGCTCATCGCCAATAAAGCTGACCTCAAAGGATCGCTCCACACCGACGAATTCAAACGACTTGGCATCAAAACCATCATCAAAACCTCCGCCGAGCACAACATCGGCATCTCTGAGCTGCTCGACAACATCGCCGATCTCATTCCGCCAGCCACCGACACCACCCCTGACGACATCATCCGCGTCGCCTTGATCGGCCGGCCAAACGTCGGCAAAAGCAACCTGTTCAACACCCTGGCAGGCAAGCAGCAAGCCATCGTCGCCAATGTTGCCGGCACCACCCGCGACGTCAACCGCGTCCAAGTCCGCTACCACGGCCAAACCATTGAACTACTGGACACCGCCGGTATCCGCCGCCAGGGCAAACAAGAAACCGGCATTGAAAAGTTCTCGGTCCTACGCACCATGCAGGCCATCAACGAAGCCGACATCTGCTTCCTGTTGATGGATGTCAATGAGCTTAATGTCCAATTAGACCAACGCCTGGCTGGCATCATCGACGAAGCAGGCAAGGGGCTCGTCCTAGTCGTCAGCAAATGGGACTCCGTCGAAGGCAAAGACGCCTACACCCACGACGAGCTAGCACCACAAATTAGCTATCATTTCAAATTCACACCCTACGCACCGCTGATTTTCACCTCATCAGTCACTGGTCAAAACGTCGCCAAATTGTTCGACCTAGCCCTCGACATCCACACTCGCCGCCGCCAAGAATGCAAAACTCGCGTCCTCAACGACCTCTTACAAAAAGCCGTCGCCGCTCATCCGCCAGCCGGCCTGAAAAACTCGCATCCGAAACTCCGCTACATCGTCCAGACCGACATTGCACCACCGTGGTTCGTCATCTACGGCAGCAACCTGAAATTCGTCCACTGGAGCTACAAACGCTACTTGGAGCGAACTTTACGTGAAGCTTTCAATTTTGCAGGAACACCAATTAAACTCAGTTTCCGCGACGAAAAGCAACTGAAAGCCAACCGCGAACGCATCGCCCGCGGCCTGGAACCAGTCACCAAAGCCTACAAACAGGCCAAAGAAGCAGAAAAACAGCCAAAGCCCAGTCGCCCTCGCCACACAAAATAGCGAGGTACGATATTCATGGTAAAATAAGAGAGATGAAACTCTACAACACCCTAACACGCCAAAAAGACACTTTAACCCCTCTTGCAGATGACGCGGTAAAAATCTATACATGCGGACTGACCGTTTATAGCCAACCGCACATCGGCAACTGGGTCGGCTATATCTATTGGGACGTACTAGTGCGTCTACTGCGTCATCAAGGACTGTCGGTGGTCCACACACAAAATATAACCGACGTTGGACACTTAACGAGCGATGATGATGCTGGCGAAGACAAAATGGAGCAGGGAGCCAGACGAGAACACAAAACAGCCTGGGATATCGCAGAAGAATATAGTCAAATCGCCGACAATGAGGCTTATGACATTTTAAAGCTGGCTCGACCTGACCACCTGGTGCGAGCAACTGACTATATCACTGAGCAAATTAACTTCGCAAAAGAATTAGAAGAGAAGGGTCTTACTTACACCATTCCTGGCGATGGCTTATATTTTGACACCGCAAAGCTGGTAGACTACGGCAAGCTGGCACGCCTGGACATTGATGGACTTGAGGCTGGGGCAAGGGTTAAGGTTGAAGGCAAGCGAAATATCACCGACTTTGCCGTCTGGAAACTTTCGCCAACCGACCGACAGCGTGATATGGAGTGGGATAGCCCGTGGGGCAAAGGATTCCCAGGCTGGCACTTGGAGTGCTCAACAATCGCTCGGGAAACGCTAGGCGATCAAATCGACATTCACACTGGTGGCATTGACCATATTCCAGTCCATCACACCAATGAAATTGCCCAAACTGAGAGCGTAACTGGACAGCAGTTTGCTCAAATATGGCTACATAACAATCACATCAAGGTCGATGGCCGCAAGATGAGTAAATCGCTAGGAAATATTGTAACTCTGAAAGACGTGCTGAATAAAGGCTTTGATGCAATGGCTTTCAAGCTGGCAATCCTCAGTAAACATTATCAAACCGAGGGCAATTTTACCTGGGACATTATGGAGGCAGCACAGGCACGTCTGGATCATTGGCGGGGCTATGCGGTGCTGCGACACCAGACGCACGATACGCTCGATGACGATGATAACAAGGATAACAATGACGCCGTGTCACTACTGGCAGCAAAACAGGCATTGATCGAAAAGCTGAATGACAACCTCGACACACCAGGTGCTATGGCGTTAATCGACGAGGCATTTTCACAGCTTGACCGAGCTCCGCTGGAACGTATCCATCGTCAGTCGCTACTGCAATTCATCGAAATGATTGATGAACTGACTGGACTCGAGTTGGCCGCCGCTACACCAGATATTACCGACGAGCAAAAACGCTTAATCTTGGCACGCTGGCAGGCACGACAGAGTAAAGACTGGGAAACGGCTGACCAGCTGCGAGATGAGCTGGCAGACAACGGCATTGGTGTCCGCGACACGCCGTCAGGTCAGATCTGGTATTATTGCTAGATTTTAATCTTCGCCTTTTAGCTTCTTTAACAGCTTATTGACGGGCTTGCTACTTTCAGCGCGCTGACGTTTTGCTCGAACCAAATAATCGTCCATAAACACTTTCATCGTACCAGCAATCGGAATCGCAATAACACCGCCGATAAGACCACCGACATAAATACCGACCGTTACCGCCACCAAAATCGCTAGAGCCGACAACTCCACCTTCTTGGACTGGATAACTGGAGCGATAAAATTATTCTCAATTTGCTGGTAAATAATGAAATAAATAATGTAGGTAATCGCCGCTGGTATGCTATTTAGCATCAACATTAAGCCGACAACCGCCCCAGCGATCGTTGCACCAAACATCGGGATTAAACTCAGAATGAAGACCAAGAGAATCGTCGGCATAGCCAGACTGGCTGGAACTTCTGGTATAAAGAAGCTCATTCCAAACACGAAAACACCAGCACAAAGCGACCCAACGCCCGACACGGTTATCTGCCCAGTAATATAGCCAGTAATGACATTATAGATCTTATCCACCAATGATTTATGGTGATCCATTTTTTCCTTATCATTATACAAACCCCACAGCCGACCCATCCACGTCGGACCCTCGAGTAACATCAAGAAAGTAAGTACAATCACCAGAAACGCCGAGAAAATAAATGACGCAAACGAACTCAGACTATTCAGAAGTCCCGTCCCGAAGTTTGCCGCCCAGTCCGACGCTTGGTTTTTAATATTATTCATTACGGCATCAATCTGCGGCTGTAAATTGTTCTTGTCAATAAAATCTCGCAAGCCATGCCACTGGTTATTCGCCTGATCCACCAGAGATGGAACCGTCTCGGCAAACTTCGCAGACTGCTGCACCAAAGGAGGCACGACGAACCAAATTACACCACCGATAATCAACACCAACACCGCGAAAGACAAAAAAGTCCCCGCCAAACGACTTTTGCTCGGTAGCCACGACGCGATCTTCTTCACTGGCATATTCAACGCCAACGCCAAGAATACCGCCGTGCCGATAATTATCAATGCCTGGCGAGCTGAATAAATCATCCAACCCGCCAGAACAAAACCGATAACCACTAACCAAAATCGAACAAAAGTTCGCGTATCTATCTCAATCTGTACTTTCATACTTAAACTTTACCAGCTTTTCGCCGTGTACGCAACGCTGACAGAGAGAGCTTGCTGTCGTAAGACATTGCGCCGTAGCGGAAAATCTTTACCGCCAGCCAGGTAACGACAACTGCCGTAACCAGCATAATTGCTGTGCCGAGCAACGCTTCACCGATCGGCAAATTACCGACCGCATTTCGCAGCAACAACGGAATTGGGGCGGTGAAAGGGAAGAGCGACAAGAACTTAACAAAGAAAGATTCAGGGAAAGAAACGAAGGCCGTAATGCCGTACAGTGGACCCATTATCAAAATAGCCACGATACCAAACCAAGAGTTCGCTTCCTTCGCCGTCGGCATCATCGCACCGAGCATCACCAGCAGGCCAGTGAACAGAGTAAAGCTGAATAGGAAAATAACGACAGCCAGACTAACTCGCACCGGATCAACCACCAATGTACTCAAGTCAAGTGATGGCAATTGCAAGTTTGAACCAAATGCCAAATAGCCAGCCACGACCGGCACGATAATCACCGCCACCTGAATCAACGCCAACACAATTAACGACAGTATTTTACCAGTGATCAATGTGTCCGCTTTAACGGTAGTAAGTAACATTTCCACGGTACGATTTTCCTTTTCCTCGACGGTACTGGACAACATCTGTCCGCCAAAGAAAGAGGTCATCACGAAGAATAGAACCAAAAATAGCCCTGGCACGATCATCTCATTAATACCACCATGCTCCTTGCCATCAAGGTAAGTTACCGTTGAAGTCTGCACTTTACCTGTTAAAATAGCAATTTTCGCTGGATCAACACTGCCCGCTACAGATTGAGACAGAAGGCTTGTCGCCACTGCACCGTACTTACTATTTTGGAACAAGCCAACATCTTTACCATAAGTCTCAACTTTTTGCTTGTAAAGCTCACGCGGCACATAAATATAGGCATCAACTGTATTACTCTTCACTTGATTAATGCCATCTTCTTTATTCTCAACCGTCTTTGCATTCATCGCCGACAGCAACTCTGGCTTAATCAACTTGGAATCGTCAGTGATGGCCAGTGAAAACTCCTGCTTTTCTAGCTCTTTTGCAGCCTTAGTCGTTGCACTCTGCGACCAAAACATGATGCCGTATAAAGCCGCGAACATCAGCGGAAATCCGAGTGCCATCGCCCAGAAAGTTGGTTTTTTCAGCACTCGCACCGTTTCAAACTTAAAGACTGTGCCTAAATTATGCATTTTACTCATCACTCATCTCCTTCGTCTCGCCGCCATACACTTGCACAAAAATATCTTCCATCGACGCACCGCCAAATTGCTTTTTCACCTCAGCCAATGTGCCGTACGCTGCCGCTCGACCGTTCTTCAATAAAATCAATCGATCGCACAACTGCTCGACCTCTTCCATCTGGTGAGTTACGTAAATAATTGTCGCACCAGCCTTATGTCGTTCTTCAATGATATTCATCAACAACCGACGGTTCACTGGGTCAAAACCCTTGGTCGGCTCGTCCATAATCAACAATTCTGGGTCACCCATAATCGTTACGCCCAGCTGGACCTTTTGCTGCTGACCACCAGAAAGTTTATCAAGACGCACATTCGCCTTATCAAGTAGGTCAACTCGCTTCAAGAAATCGACCGAAAATTGCTTGGCTTCATCCTTACTCAAACCCTTGAGCTGACCGAAATAAACCATCACGTCCAGCACTTTCTCTTTCTTGTAAAGCCCACGCTCTTCAGGCAAATAGCCAAGACGAGTACTATTCTCCACGCTATACGGTCGGCCGTTAAAAAGCAGCTCTCCAGCGGTCGGTTCATAAAGACCGAGCAAACTCCGAAGGGTGGTCGTTTTTCCAGAACCATTGCTGCCCAGAAAGCCAAATATTTCGCCTGGATACACTTCAAAATTAAGTTTATTAATGACTGTTTTATCGCCGAACTTCATGACAAAATCTCGAACTTCGACGATCGGTTGTTGAACTTTTTTCTGCATAAAAACCTTTCTAGTATCAATTATACACGATATAATAACCATATGCGTCTACTGGTCATTGAAGATGAAATAAAGATCGCCAGAGTAATCGCGGCGGCACTTAAACGCGAGCGGCACGCTGTCGACATCGAACATGACGGCGAGGCGGGTTTGCAAATGGCACTCAGTCAGCCGTATGATTTACTGGTGATCGACCGAATGCTGCCGAATATTGAAGGCACCGAAATCGTCAAAGAAATCCGAAAAAATAATAAACTAATGCCAATTCTACTACTGACAGCTTTAGGAACGACGGAAGATAAAGCTTATGGGCTTGACAGTGGAGCAGACGATTACCTAGTAAAGCCATTCGCCGTTGACGAGCTACTGGCACGAGTACGAGCACTCCTCAGAAGACCGCCAATCCAGCAGCCAGACATTCTAAAAATTAGCGATTTAACAATTGACACAACTCAGCAATCAGTAAGACGCAACGGCACACTGATCGAATTAACCGCCAAGGAATATGCTCTACTGGAATATCTGGCACGCCACCCAAATCAAGTCCTCAGTAAGGACACTCTGATAAGCCATGTGTGGGATTTTGATGCCAATATTTTACCGAACAATGTCGAGGCTTACATTAAAAATCTCCGCCGCAAAATTGACAAGCCGTTCAAAAAGCCGCTGATCCAAACCGTGCGTGGTTTTGGCTATAAACTGGAGGTGGAGGCGTGAAATTATTTACCTCAGCGACGGTAAAATTGGCAGGATGGTACCTATTGATTTTAATAATCGTCAGCTTGTTATTTAGTAGTATCATTTTTCAAGTGGCCCGCTCAGAAGTCGACACGCAGCTACATAAACTTATTGTAAAGCAAGACGACCAACCAGAGCCGCAGCAGTACATCGCTGATCACATAAGCACGTCAACCAACAATCTACTGGTTAGCCTGGGCTACATTAATCTAGTTGTATTGCTAGCTGGCGGTGCCTGCTCGTATCTGTTAGCCCGCATAACTCTTCGGCCAATCGAATTGGCTCACAATGCTCAATCACGCTTCGTTTCAAACGCCAGTCATCAGCTACGCACTCCGCTAGCCATCATGAAAGCCGAGACCGAACTGGCACTGAAACACAAGGCAACTACCAAAAAAGAACTGCAAGAAATATTATCAAGCAACCTGGAGGAAATTAATAAATTGAACGAGCTCTCGACCATGCTGTTGGAACTGTCAAGAGCAGAAAGCATGCTAGCGTCAAAAGGCAAGAGCTTTAACCTCGTCGAAATTGTCCAAGAGCTAATCAGCGACCGAAAAGCCGCCGAGCAAGTTCAATTCACTGGACCCGACACCATAACCGTAACTCTGCACCACACAGCTACCAGAGAATTATGTGCGATTTTACTAGACAACGCATTAAAACACAGCCCAGAAAGCTCAGTCGTCAATATTTCAGCCGTCGCCACAAAGTCGTCAGTCATCGTCCGCATCACCAATGACGGAGAAATCGCCAGGCAGACATTGCCGCACATTTTTGAACAATTCTTCCGCGGCAACCAGCAGACAAAAGGCTACGGGCTTGGGCTTCCTTTAGCGGAGCAATTGTCAAAAGCTCTGGGCGGCACGATTTCGGTGTCATCCGCCAAAAAACAAACAACTTTTTGCCTTTCTCTGCCAAAAGCATAAGTTTTTCAGCTATTTTTCAGAAAGACATGATGTAATAGTAGCGTCGATCGACAATTATCGGTCTGAAAGGAGAGCTATTATGGTAGCATTTTTAAGCAAAAAAGGGCTGAAAGAACTGCGTAAGGAAATATCTCGACTAGAGAACGAGGAGAAAGCATTAACCGCCGAACTGCGGGAAATCGGTCGGGCAAAATCACGCGACGACAGACTTCATCGCAGCGATGTCATCACAAAACTAGAGAACATTCAGTCACGATTGCTGACAAAGCGAGAAACTTTGGCAACCGCCAAACCTCTGCCACGAAAGCGTGATCGTCTAAAAGTTGCTCTTGGCTCGGTGGTGGATTTAATGGATCAGCACGGACAGTTATTCCGCTACACATTAGTCCACAACCTCGAGGCAAATCCGCTGGACGGGAGGATTTCCATCGACAGTCCACTAGGGCAGAAATTGCTCAATCATAAAAAATCTGAAACAGTATTCTGGAAGAGTGCCACGCAAACAAGAAAACTACAAATCGTGCAAATCTATTAACTGCACCGTCCCATAAACTTCCTGAATTGTCCACCGATATAGCCTCCACGTGAGGCTATATTTATTTCGCCGCGATCCGAAAACATGATGCCATTTCTGATATAATATTCTTATGCTTTTCTATGCCATTTCCGCCGAGGAGACGCTCAAAAAACTTTCGTCGCAATCAAGCGGCTTGTCAAGCTCAGTCGCCAAACAACGTGAAAAGAAATACGGCCCCAACGTCATCAAAGTCGAGTCCGAACCGCTCTGGAAAAAAATCATTGAACCATTTATCGATGTATTTACGTTAGTCCTGGTTACGGCAGCGGCCATCAGCCTATGGCACGGTGCGACCATCGACGCTGTTATAATTCTTGTGATCATCGCCGTCTCAGCTACCATTTTTTACATTCAACGCTTCTCGACAGACCGAGTACTACGCAGTTTATCACGCCACGATACCCAAAAAGTGGACGTGATGCGTGGTGGAAAAATTATCAATCTTGATGCAGTCCAACTAGTGCCTGGCGATATCGTCAACCTAACTGAAGGTGAAAAAGTTCCAGCTGACATTCGACTAATTAAAGCTACCAATCTACGCGTCGATGAAGCACAACTGACTGGCGAATCGATACCGATCAGCAAGCACATAAAACCACTAGACGACAAAAAAGAAATCTATGAGCAAGCGAACATGCTTTTTCAAGGTTCATTCGTCGTGTCGGGAACTGGCACGGGTGTCATCACCGCGACGGGCAACGCCACCGAATTCGGCAATATAGCGGCACTTTCAAAGAAAGAAACCGCCAAAAGTCCAGTTCAGCGAAAAATTGACATATTAATCACTAAAATTATTGCGACAGTGGCTGCCGTGGCAGTCGTGGCATTTGGACTGAGCTTGCTGCGAGGAATGGACCTATTCGACAGCATAAGGTTCGTCATGGCTCTAGCTGTCAGCGCGGTGCCAGAAAGCTTGCCGATCGCTATTTCGGTGGTGCTAGTACTCGGCAGCTAACGC
>DAIQMM010000002.1:0-20287 GCA_036788915.1 Nanosynbacter sp.
GCGTTAGCTAGCTCTTTTTTCGACTTATTTTTCTTCAACAACTTCTTCATTTTCACTCCTTTCTCGCGTCGCTAACTCCACCGCATCTTGTAATTTATTATAAATCTCATCTGGATGCTCAACATTTTTTATAACAAGATCGCCGACAAAAGTCTGAATTACTATAGTACCGAACTTAAACATTTCACCGCTAAACCCAGGAACTACGTAGCTAATATTCTGAATCTTCGACAGGCGTAACTCGATGACATCTTTGCCAAAAAATCCGTGCTGCGTAATTTGACGAATACGTTGATTCGTAACAATATAATAGGTATAAAACCACATCAAGAAATGGTAGCTAAACAAAACTAGACCAATCACAAAACTACCCAGAAATAGCCACAAAAGATTCAAATTATCTTGCCAAATAAGAAACGGTAAAGCACCAAGTGCCATTGGCACCAACAGCAGATAAAAGCCTTTTCGCATGGCAATAATGTGCCGACGAAAAACAAATAACAGCTCTTCACCGTCACGCTGACCGTCGAACTGTTTCTGATTGTCGTCGGAAGTTTTTTTCGTCATAATTATTGGTACCCCGGGCAGGAGTCGAACCTACAACCTTATCCTTAGGACGGATCTGCTCTATCCAGTTGAGCTACCGAGGCATGTCTATATTATACCACGGCAGCTCTCAGAAAAGACCAGTGTTAGCGCGTAAACTTCTCGTGAAGCATCTGGTAATTGACAAGTTCTTCTGGCTTAAACCAGTGATTAATCTCCTTGACTGCCTCTTCTGAATCACCCGAAGCGTGGATAAGATTTGGAATGCCCTTTTGACATTCGTCGGCATAACCGAAGCTAATATGAGAATAATCGCCACGAATCGTACCCATGTCAGCTGATCTTGGCTCGGTTGGGCCAACAATTTTTCGGACAACAGAGACAGCCTCAACGCCTTCAAGCACCATCGCAATGACTGGGCCGTCCATCATCATATTCAGGGTAATATTCAGGGTCTCTTCGCCGCGACGTGTTGCTAACTTGCCAATATCTTCATAATGAGCGTAAAAATGGTCGCGTGACGGTGCTGTCATTTTTACACCAACTATCTTAAGCCCCACTCGCTCAAACCGCTGCAGAATCTCACCAACGATACCACGCTGCACTGAATCCGGCTTAAAAACGATCAATGTCCGCTCAACGCCGCAAAAGTTTTTTTCTTGGTCTGCCATATCACCTCCTCTGTTATATATCGTCTTCTATGATATCAGAAAATTAATAATTTGATAAACTTCACTAGCAACTGTACAATACAGTTATGTTTATCTCAGAAGCTTTAACTGATTTCCTGGAACATCTAGAAGTCGAGGGCGGTCGCAGTGCCAAGACAATCACCAACTATCAGTTATACCTTGAAAGATTTATTGATTTTGCTGGCGATATAGCAGTTGATAAAATCACTTCGGAGCTGGTGCGTAAATATCGACTATGGCTAAACCGCTATACAAACGACATTACTGGAGAATCTTTATCGATAATCACCCAAAGCTACCACCTGATCGCCCTGCGTGGATTCTTGACATATCTATCACGACGCGATATCCCATCACTTGCTGCCGACAAAATTATCCTGCCGAAAACCAGCAGAAAACAAGTAACCTTCCTGCATTATGACGAAATCCTTCGTATGATCGATCAGATTCCAACAGACAGCGAGTCTGGCTTGCGTGACAGAGCAATTATCGAACTATTATTCTCTAGCGGCTTACGTGTTTCAGAGCTGATTAATCTAAATCGCGACCACATCAACTTGTCGCGTCGTGAGTTCATGGTACGAGGAAAAGGTCAAAAAGATCGTCCTGTTTTCATTTCAAAAAAAGCCGCCGAACACGTCGAGGCTTATCTACAAGCTCGGACCGACAATCTGCCAGCTCTATTTTTAAGTTACAGCAAAGCCAATCAAAGTGCTGACACTTCTGGCGATTTTCGACGACTAGGTGCTCGCAGCATTCAGCGTATGGTGGGACAATACGCCCGACTGGCAGGAATTACCAAGCATGTCAGCCCTCATACCATGAGGCATAGCTTCGCAACCGACCTGCTGATGAACGGTGCGGATTTGCGATCAGTCCAGTCAATGCTCGGACATAGCAACATCTCAACAACTCAGGTATACACACACGTGACCGATCAGCATCTAAAAGATGTTCACGAACGATTTCATAGCGATACTGAATAAATCTTACGGACGACAAGCACCAGCTTGGTATGTATTATCCGTCACCGAAAAGTCTTTACATAAACTGTTTTTCAACTCAACCGCATTTTCTGGATATGGAAAATCATCACCGATATTAAGTCGTGCTTCGACTCGCCTGAACAAATTACTTGCCCTACCCGTCGAATCAACAATTGGCTGAACTCCGTCAAAATTAATCGTCTGACCAGCGTCATTCTGCAGTGAAACCTTAACGCTAGCTCCTTTATATATCGAGTTAAGACGCAAGAACGCATTATTACTCCCCGCTCGAACAGTGTCAATGTCAATAACTGCCCGACACGAGTATTCTCCAGAGAATCGGAAAGTTTTGCTACAGGCAGTAACATTAACATCGTTGCTATTATAGGTTTGGTCTCCAGTTGCACGTGGGCGAACAGCCAGCCTTGCGTCCAAACTGGTCCCCGCTAGAGACGGCTCACTACTCAATACTCTTGGTCGTAAAAACGCCGTCACGCCAGTGGCATCAAGCTGCCTAACGTCAGTAAATGAATCACCTGGATGAATAATTTGTGCACGTAGGAGTGAAGGTGTATTGCCGCCCCATGATACTTTTGTCGGCAAAGAACCTTCTATATCAAGTGCCGTATCTTTTGCGTCAGCACCACTTACATTACTCTCATCGTCCCTTTTGTACCACTCAAGAACAACTTTCGTAAATGAATTAGTTGCCCTTAATGGAATTAACTGAGTCTTTTCTTCAACTGCTTTATAGAGAAAATCTGGTGACTCCATACTGATTTTTACGCAAGTATAAGCTTGGTCAAATGAAATACCAGCGGACGATCCCGTCTTAATGACAGTCTCGCCGTTAACACCTGCGCCAGCAATACCAGATCTTGCGATGGTGTCACAGCCTGGTTTTTCCAGAGCCGAAATGGCAGCCGTATTGCCGAGCTGGGCCGCTCTGACCACTCGTTTAGCATCCTCAACCCCAGCCAACGCGGCATCATATGCACTCTGCGAAAGATCGTTACTCGTCGCCTGTCGCTGATCCATAATCATCAATTTGATAAAACCAACAGTAATGATCGTCATCAACATTGCCGCAAAAATCACCGCAAATAATGACACCGCTCCAGATTGATGGATTCTTTTAGCCATTTGTCCTCACAATCATTTCAAAATTATTTATCGCACAAAACTCAGCGTTACTTTCGCCATCAGCTGGCGGACGACAGCCTGCATGGTTCAATTCGCTCATCTTGCTCGTACCAATTGTCATAACTAGCCGATACAAAGCCTCTTCAGAATTGTCGACAGCCGAAGAAGGTGCAACTTTCTTAACCGAAAGTCCATGAATACCAATCGCACCATCACCGTCCTGAATTGGCTTCAAGAGATGGGTTACCTTGGTGGATGTCTCGCTATTGCTATAAGTACCACTCGCACTCCGCTTACAAAGTCCACCGTCTGGATCAACCACCCGCACCATAGTCACGCTCCGACCATCAACCCTAAACAAGGAGCTGTCGCCAAGCATGCCAGGATTATCAAGGTGTTTTGGATTGTTCCACACATATGAATACGAGCCCAAGCACATACGCCCTGATACCCAGTTATTATTATCTGGCACCCGAACGGCATCTGTAACTATTTTACGCTGATTTGCCTGCAAAAAATCCCGACGCAAAGTGTCAGATATCTCACGCCCAGCCTGATTGACATCTCTCAGGACGATTCCCCGAGTATAAATCCGACCAACTTGAATACCGACCGCCGCGATCGCCAACAACAACATGGAGATAAAAGCTATCGCCAACATCAGCTCAATTAGTGTAAATCCTCGTCTATTCCCCATCATACAACCTCACAATCGTACCAATAGTCGATGGCATTTGACTGTTCACTGGCATCCAGCACGCCTTAATATAGGCATCATATTTATTCCGATCCGCACCGCTTCCTGGTGCAACCAACCGAATCGACAGACCATACGCCTTTTTATTAGCATCATCTACTCGGGCATAAGTATCAGCCAGCGAATACTGCGTACTGCTGTCTCGTAAAATCGATATGCCGCCACCATCAGTCGCCGCTAACGCGAACTCCCTACTACCAAACCTGTCTGGACATGAGCCTGAACCAAGATTGCCCTCACCAGCACCAAGCGTATCGACCGTTACCAAATTACGAGCTTTCAATTCCTGCCATAATGGACCTTTTTTGTCATGAATATATCGCAGCATCTCTGCTTGGGCATCCACCTGCTGACGGGTCAGAGTGATCTCTAAAGACTGCTGTGCAATCGCTGCACCCCTGTTCATAACCGCCATCGCACCAACCGCCACCATGCTAAATATCGTTATGCCGAGCAAAACCTCAATTATCGTATCGCCACGCATATTGACCGACCTATCCACGACGGCACTCCTCGCTAGCTGGATTTACACTGATCGCACTGGAAGAGCCAGCGTGCGGCGACAAAAATACAGACAGGCGTTCACCGACCATCCAGCCATTGTCATAAACACAAATCTCACGCTTCTGCGTATGGGTGTTTGCGGAATAGGCGTTGCCGTTTTCATCTTTATTTTCAAAGAAATTAGCTATGGTAGCATCATTATATTTTCCAGCGTGAGTACGAACAGCCAATTGCCCAGACTCTGGATGGCGGTACATCAAAATAGCAATTCGTGCCGCATTATGGTGTTGATTTGACAGTTTAGTCTTCGCCCCCCAGCCAACATTATAATCATTACTCTCAGAGCCTAAAGTGTACGACCAGCGATCGCCGCTTTTATAGCCATAAACTGGCCAAGATCGATACGCCCTGCCGTCAACTCCACCAGAGTCTTCCAATGTCGCAATATATCTTCCGACAACCACACAATCAGACTGCCCACGATTCGTTGGGGTGCCGCCATCAGCCACAACCAGCGGACATTTACCAGGCTTACGATCATTCTCCACGTTAATCACCTTCGAATATTCATCACGCAAAAAAGCCGCAAACGATTGGACTGCATCTTTATATTGCTGACGACTAACTCCCGCACCCACCCCGACAAGCAACGCAGACGTAAGCAGAGCAGAGATCGCCACAAACAGCACAACCTCAATAATCGTAAATCCTTTTTGCTGGCGATTCATTACTCATTAATTATAGCATAAGCGGATTGATGAATGGCGTGATTATATGAAAAAATAGCACCAATCAAAAATAGCTTGACGACAAAACCATGCAACCAAAAATCCAACTATCAACAGTGGACCAAATGCAATCCGAGCATTCGCCTTCAGCTTACCCATCAGCATTGGCGGCAAGACTAACAATGTACCGATGAAATTGGCCGCAAATAGTGTCGCAAAAGCCAATAGCCAGTCTCCCAAAAACAACGCCAGGCCGAGGCAAAGCTTAACATCGCCAAAACCAACCCACGTTCGCTCCTCGCCATATCTGATATAAGAAAACAAATAAAGTAGGGCGTAAACGCCGCTAAGAATGGCCAGCGAACCAGCAAGCGACCAAGCATGTGCAGTAGTATCGCTAGAAAGACTCAACTGAACAGCAGCGAACATCGCACCAAGAATAATAAACGGAACATTTATAACGTCTGGCAACAGTTGCCAACGAAGATCGTAAACAAATAAAATTGCCAGCAGCGTCAGACCAGTTAACCATATCGACAACGAGACGACCTGCCAAGGTTGAGCGATATCGCCCAGCCAAAACATAAGCGACAAAAAGAACAACAGTCCCAGACCAATCTCTAATAATAACTCAGTCCAGCCGATGAACTTTTTGCAGTAACGGCACCGTCCTCGCAGCATCAACCAACTGACGAGCGGCAAAAGATCATACCACCTCAGTTCATGCCCACACTCCAGACAAAGAGATCGATCTTTCGTCAATTTCTTTTTTGTTAATAGTGTTAGTTTTTTTAACTCTTTACCGTCAACTTTCTCGCCAGCTTTTTTATCCTCTTGTAGCTGTCGAGCTCTCAGTCGCCAGACTTGTGCACCAGCGAAGCTGCCCATTGTTACTCCAAGAATGCCAAGCGATATCGTTACCATAATCATACGTATCATCATAACAAAAAAGCATAACCGCGTAAACTACGGCTATGCTTTTCTTTTGACTGTAGTAGACTACTGGGTATCTTTACAGAACGTACCACTACTTTCAAGCTTAATCCGAACGGCTGCTGCACGACTGCCGCTGGCTGCAGTAAACTCCTCACCGTTACATTTCACGCCTGTTTTGTAAACAACCTTTGCGGTATCTGGATCGCCGTCGAACACAACTGTATAGTTGGCACCAGTTTTCGGATCAACAAATTCGCCATTGCTACGCTTCATGTAGTCATCAAGGAACGAATTCATAGAAGTTGGGTTTGCCGCAGGAATCTTTCCCCTGTTATTTGTCTGGTATTGCGTTAATTGTGACATAAACCGCGTCATATCCTCACGACGCTGAGTGTCTCGCTGGTTTCGCTGCAACATCGGCAACGCAATAAACACCATCAAGAAGATAAGTCCAGCGATAGCCAGAACCAAAACCACTTCGATGATGGTAAATCCTTTTTTATTTTGCTGACTGATCATGAAAATGTCCACCTTTCTATGATCTTATTGTTTATTCGCAATTGTGCCTGTGTTTATAATACACAAAAACCGACTACTTGTCTACATGTTAATATTACCGACCAGACTGTAAATCGGAAACAGCACCGCACCAACCATCAACCCAGCCACGGCTGCCAAAAATACCATCAGAATCGGCTCAATGGCAGTAGATATGGCACGAATTTCCTCATCTAACTCATCTTCGTAAATCTGTGCCGTCTTACCCATCATCTCGTCAATCTTACCTGATTGCTCACCAATTTTAATCATCTGCGGCACCATCGCCAAAAAATAATCCTCATTTTTCAGAGCAACCGACAGAGCTTTTCCACCCTTTACCTTATCCGCCGCCCTGCTAATGCCCTCGCTAATAACCACGTTATTGACCGCATTAGAGGAGATTTTCAGCATATCAAGCATTGGCACACCCGTACTGAGTAGCGTTTGCCCCGTCCGTGCGAAACGTGCCATATATAACTTTCTAAACATTCCTTTGAACAGTGGGACATTTAACTTGAAAGTGTCCTTCATCTTAATTCCTGGCTCAGTTTTAAGATACTGCAAGAAAAAGTAGCCGCCAACTCCGATAAGAATAAATAATATCCACCAAAAATTGATAAAGAAGTTTGCCGTACCGACCATAATAAGAGTTACCAAAGGCAGTTGCTTGTTCAAGTCGCTATACAATTGATCAACCTGCGGCACAACCGTCAGCAGCATAAAGGCGACCACCACCACGATCACGCCGAGAACGATCAGCGGATAGGTCATCGCTCCCCTAATTTTACTCATCATGGCAGCATCTTTTTCTTGCTGTGCAGCGATTCGTCGCAGGGCATCATCCATCGTTCCCGAAACCTCGCCAGCAGAAATCATCGACAGGTAGACACTGTCAAAAACTTCTGGATGCTTACCAAAAGCCTCCGACAATGCCCTACCACCCTCAACGTCGGAGATGATATCCTGAACATTTTCCTGCATTTTCTTATTTGCAGTTTGCTCTTGAACTGTTCTCAGACTTTGTGAAAGCGGCAATCCTGCCCCGATCAACGTCGCCAACTGTCTCGTGAAGACTATTTTATCTTTGGCTGTAATTTTCCCAGAAAATCGTGACAGCAACCCCGTACGCTGATCTTGCAGCTCAATCTTTAACGGCACAAAGCCCTGACCGCTCAACAATTTGGCAGCCGCATTCTCACTCTCAGCCTGAACAACTGACTTTACAATTTTACCGTTGGCAGTATCTTTTGCTTCATAAGTATATTTCTTCACAAACTACCCCCTCATCATTCGCTCAAACTCAGTTAAATCGACAGCAAATTCACGTGCACTATCATAAGTAATCGTACCATTTTGCACCAAGCTTGCCAGCGTACGGTCCATGGTCTGCATTCCCTGCTCGGCACCAGTCTGAATCACCGCGTCTAGTTGGTGAGACTTACCTTCACGAATAATATTACGTACGGCTGGATTGGCGATGAGGATTTCTGCCGCCACCACGCGACCACCACCGATAGCTGGCACTAATCGCTGCGAACAGATCGCCATCAAAATATTACTGAGCTGGGCACGAATCTGCGGCTGCTGGTGTGGCGGGAACACGTCAATCATACGGTCAATCGACTGGGCGGCCGAGTTGGTGTGTAGCGTGGCAAACACCAAGTGTCCCGTTTCAGCGATGGTAATTGCCGCTGAAATAGTCTCCAGGTCGCGCATCTCACCAATCAGCACCACGTCTGGATCTTGACGCAAGCTGGATCGCAGAGCTGCCGAGAATGAGTAAGTATCATAGTGAACCTCACGCTGCACCACTACCGACTTTTTCGACTTGTGAGTAAACTCAATCGGGTCTTCGATTGTAATAATATGCTGCGACCTCTCAGAGTTAATCTTATCAACCAGTGCCGCCAACGTCGTTGATTTACCAGAGCCAGTTGGGCCAGTCACCAACACCAAACCTCGCGGAAAATCAGCGAACGAGTTAACAACAGGTGGCATACCGAGCTCAATTGACGATTTGATCTCATTTGGAATAAGACGCAGTGCCGCCGCCAAGTTGCCCCGCTCATGAAATGCGTTTACGCGAAATCGTCCCAAAGCTCCAAAGGCAAAGGAAAAATCGAACTCTTTATCTTTAAGCAGAATCTGCCGCTGATCTTCATCAAGAATCTGGAACACCAATCTCTCCACTGTCGCTTCATCAAGCGGCTGCGTACCAGCAGCAGACACCAGTGAGCCATCAATCCTCAACATTGGAGGCAGGCCAACTTGAATATGAAGATCGGATGCCCTCTTCTTTACCACTTCTTCCAGCAAAATCTCGATTCGTAATTCCTGATTGTTCATTTTTCCTCCTTTACGCGGTGTCCGCCGCAACTCGGTTAACTTCTTCTAATGTTGTTATTCCATTCAATGCTTTCAAATATCCATCTTGCCGCATCGTAATCATACCTTGCTGAATCGCCATTCGCTGAATCTCGGCAGTAGTTGCTCGCTTAACGATAAGATTCTGAATCTCCTCGGTTACGTCCATCACCTCATAAAGACCAGCTCGCCCAGAATAACCACGCGGCGTTTGCGGCGTGTCGCGGCCCTTTGCCAGAACGAATGAACTTTGATTTGCAATCGGCAAACTGTCATAGCCCAAATCCTGGACAAACACTGGAACCTGCTCTTTGGTTTTAGGTAGCAGATGGCCGACTGTGTTTTGAATGGTCTGTGTCTCTAATGGTGATGATTGATATAAATCGCGCTGTTTAGCAACACGCCTGACCAAACGTTGTCCAATAATTGTATTCACTGTACTGGCGATCAAAAACGGTTCAATTCCCATGTCTAGCAAACGCGGCAACACCCCAGAAGCCGAATTGGTGTGCAGCGTAGAAAACACCAAATGTCCAGTCAATGCCGCCTGAACCGCCAAGTTTGCGGTCTCGCTGTCACGAATCTCACCAACCATTACCACGTCTGGATCTTGACGCAAAATAGAACGTAGACCTGAGGCAAAAGTTAAACCAACATCAGCATTAACTTGAATCTGATTAACACCGTCCATCTTATATTCAACTGGATCCTCAAGTGTCACAATGTTCACCGTATCGTCTTTAATCTCCTTAATCAGAGCATATAGACTGGTTGACTTACCAGAACCAGTTGGACCAGAAGTCAAAATCATGCCATTTGGACGGCGAATACCCTTACGAATTGCCCTTAAGGCTCGACCAGCATAGCCCATATCCTCAAGATTGAAAGAGTTGCCAGACTTATCGAGCAGACGAATAACCACCTGTTCACCCCAGACAACTGGCGAAATCGCAATACGCAAATCGACCTCTTTACCAGAAACATTCACTGCAAACTGTCCATCTTGCGGGATGCGGTGTTCGTCAATTTTCAGATTTGACAAAATCTTAATACGACTGACTAGTGCTGGCTCAATACTTTTTGGCAGCTGCATAATTTCTCTCAACACACCATCAACCCGACAACGGATTTTTAAAGCCTTCTCTAGTGGCTCAATGTGGATATCCGATGCGTGGCTTTTGACGGCGTATTCCAAAATTGTCGACAAGGCACGAGAGATTGGCGAATCTTGAACAATTGTCTTAATACCGCTCGACTCAGATGCTGATTCTTCTTGTGTTGCCTGTGCTGCGGCATCAACCGTACTAAGGTCAGTTTTATATTGGTCAAGTACGTGACGAATACTCTCCTCAGAAGCCATAAAGACTTTTAACGGACGCTGGATACGATTCGAAAGATAGTCAACCGCCTGGACGTTATTCGCGTCAATCATTGCTACCGCCAGACGATTCTGCATCTCAGCCAGCGGTACCGCCATAAACCTCTCGGCGACATCAGCTGGCAACAGCGACAAAATATCTTGATCAACCACACTGCCAGACAGATTGACATAAGGTACGCCAGAAACCTGTGCCACAGCATGAACCAGCAATTCATTATCAAGAATCTGCTCGTCAGTTAATAAACTAAACAATGGCTTATTAGAAGCCTCCGCGCGACGTGTCGCATCTTGAATAACAGAACTCTCAACCAAGCCCTCTTCTATAAGCAGCTTGATCAATTTTTCCTGAATGTCGTCTGTTAATAATGCCACGTGCGTACCCTTTCCCTACTTGGTCGCACCCTGACCCACAAACACCTCGACCGTTGGATTTATAGCATCACTCTTGAACACGTTCGGATCAGGCTTCTGCACATCTGGCGAAATCTCTTGCACCGTCTGCACCTCGGCACCTCTTTCAGGAACTTTCAAAAACGAGATATTTGACGCAACAGCATAGCCGACACCGACACCGATTGCGGCAATAAGAATAATCATCGCAATGTCTGTTTTTTTCATAGTTTTACCACCCTTTTCTCCAGCTGAACGGTTTGTGCTGGCTCATAATAAGCTACACCTTGAACGACCAAGCTAACGTTACCCCCTGCTGCCTGAATCTCAAAAGATGTCAACTCAATAACACGAATAGACTTCTCAAACTTAGTCAATAATTCTTTCATTTTCTCCGAAGGACCAGTAATTTGTGCAGAAAATGCTACTACGTTTTGATTACCACTTGGTAGCTGACCGCTCGAACCGACGCCTTCATCCGAAAGTTTGCCAGGCTGAGTAATTGAAAGATTATTAATTTCAATACCATTAGTCGAGTCAATAAACTTTTCCTTAATCGATGCGCCCAAAGCGTCAGCGTTGGCATTATCTGGCAAAGCGTCCAAAATTGTCTGTAACGCACTACTGTCTTTACTAGATTTCACTGAGTTTAGAGCCGTGTTGGTTTCCAAAACGCGAACATTCTTCTTTAACTCGTCTATATTCCGAATATTTTTATCAAGGCGACCAATCGTAGTCTGCTTCTCAGCGATAATTTTAGTATGAAAAATAACCTGCTGAATCAGAAAGACGCTAACTACCAATGCAATACCAGCCAAAAATGCCGAGCTAGCAACAAAAATAAACATCGTCTTTTTTGAAGAGTCAATCTGCTGGCGTTTACGTATCGCAACTTCTTTGTTATCGGTTGGCATTTTCACCCTCCTGCTTCGAATCTGACTTGTCATTTGCTTTTTCTTTAAACAAACTATTCGGTACGCCGCGACGAGAATCGGTCACGTCAATCTTGGTGTTTGGTGTAGCGATTGTAATTGTGCCATCATTCACCGCCGCCGTCAGTGCGTCAGGATATGAGAATGAAAATGAGAACTGTAACACTTTTTTACCTTCAGTATTTTCACCGAAAGATGTCTCGCCACCCTCAATATTATCAGTGAGTGCCACTTCTGAAGTATCTCCATTCTTAACGGTCTTTATCGTAGTGCTTAAAATAGTCTTCTTTAACGTCTCAAGTGCAGTGTATCCACTCTCAGCACTACCCTCAAGCGTCAACGTTCGAGACGAGGGGTCAACCTTGATATTTGAAAAAGTTACATTATTTGGTGCTGCAGGATTAATTGCTGCAATCAAGTCGAAAAAGCGTGAGTTTATCTTCTTCGACTCATGCTGCGAAGTAATTTTTGTCAACTGATTTTGAATAGTAACAACCTTATTAACGTCTTCCACCGAAGTTAATTTATCTGCCCTGTCTTTGATGCCGCCATCTTGAATTGCCTCTGTAGCGATCTGCCCCCCAAACAAGACAGCTAACACTACAACGACCGCAATTGACGCACCGCCGATCAAAATTGACACCGAAATGACCTTATTCCTTAAAGAACGTGTCTTCAGCAGTTCACGCTTTACTTGTGGGATCAAGTTAATTTCAATCATGAATTATTGCTCCTTTGGGCAAGACCAATAGCTGTCGCAAACTCTGCAGCAACTGCCGCCAATTGCTGTTGATGCGACTGCGAAACTTGAATACGCTGCCACGGATTAGCCAATACAGACTGAACACCCGACTTGGTGGTAATATAACTATCAAGTTGCGGAATCATTGCACCAAATCCAGATAGTAAAATACCAGAAACCGCCGCATTAGGGTATCGCGTTTGGAAGAACTTTACTGACTTGGTTATTTCTGAAGCAAAATTATCCAGCACTGAATCAATAGCTCTCAGCACCTGACCGTCAAGGCGATCTGGTGCAAGACCAAACTTAAGGATAAACTGCCTGGCTTGATCATCTTGAATGCTCAGATTTTGAACTGCCGCCCGAACCAGCGAGCTAATACCCGTTGGAATGGTGCGAATAAGACGCGGCATCCCGCCATAAACCACTGCCAAATCAGTTGAGTTCTCGCCCATATCAAGAATCAAGCGAGCATCTTGCACATCAAGCGGTGCTAATGCACGCACCATAGCAATCGGGTCTGGCTCTTCAGCCACGACATTCAACCCCAACCCTTCAACAAACTCAAGCCGCTCTTCAGCGTACGTTTTGGCGGTACTAGTAAGCAAAACTTCATATTGATTCTGAGAACGTAAACTATCGCCAAGCAACGCCCAGTCAACCTCCGCCTCGTCAAGTGATATCGGCACATATTGATCAATCTGATATTTCATCATTGCCTTCAGCTCTTGGTCAGACACTTTTGGCACATCAATAACAGTTGAAAACGTTTTACTTGATGGCAATCCAATGGCAACATTAGAGGTGCGAATACCAGCCTGCCCGATGGCTGTCATGATCGCCTCACCCAGTCGACGTTTCGCTTCTGGCGAATCACCAACCGATATTTTAGAATCTATTGGCGTATATCCATAATGGACCAAGCTCCAGCCACCACCAGTACGTGTCAACTGGACGACCCGAACAGCGTTCGTGCCGATGTCTAGTCCAAAAAAATCGCCCAACCCTTTTACTAATCTCATATATACCTCTCATTATATACATTAGCGATATAACTTGCAACCTTCATTTTAGTATCGCGGCGGCAATTCCTTAATGTTTGTTGTACGAATCGTGCTACCACTACGCGACATATAATAGCCCCAAATATATGAATCGGCACGCAAATTCAAAATCTCGGCAGGCGTTCCCTTGTGGGTATTCGCAGCGTCTATACCACCATAGACACGCTTAAGGAAAAGGCGATCTGCCACTATCGGACCATTTACCCTTAACTGCTGAGCGCAATTATTTGGTGATTCGCCCATTAACCAAGCGTTCATATTTACGACAGCTCCGCACGTACTAACGTAGCCGCTCGGTGCAATCAACCAGGCATTAACCTCTGTTACTCCTGGATCGATTATGATATTTTTTGCCGATATTATCAGTTGCGGCAATTTCGCGACATCAGACGTATTTTCATACAACAAATTACCAGATATTCTGACCGTGCCATTAGACTTAATCATGATACTCTTGCCCGCACCAATTGTCGTACCGCTAAGCGTCATGTCGCCGCCAGTATACACCCCTGACTGCTGCGACCAATTCCCCGTCAGAGGACGCTCACCGCCAGGTATTGTCGGTGGGGTGAAAGTGTTAGCCGCCAGATTGTCAGCAAAGCTACCGAATGAAGGCGTGTTTGCAAAAGTGAGCTTATTGTATTCTCGCGGCGTTATCGCCCCTTGCCGACCATCACGGTTAGATGAAAGTCCAGCACCAGATGATGAGGTTATAACCTCACTCGCCGCAATACCATACTCAGCCCACGAACCATACAGATTAGTCTCAAACGTTTTTTCAGTATAAGAAACTGTAATATCTTCAACAAGCAATCCTATGTGTGAATAGTCAGAAATAACGTATATATCGATCGTATTGTCCGTTGGCTTAATACTGTTTAACTCCTCACCTTCAAACGAAGTATAAAACGTCGAGTCGGTAGCCCAGCCAGAGTTTACATAATTTTGAAAAACTCTCGCCGCACCGCCAACAAATACACCACTCATTCGCCCAGGCTTTCCATTAATTCTGACTTGTACCAAATTATCAACAGCACCTCTGAATCCCAACCTTATGCTCTTAAGATTATTGATATTGCTAAAATTAACACCACTCAGCCGAAAAACATAAGTGTTGCCACACAGATATATGCCCTTAACAGGGTCTGTGCCGCCACAGCCATAGTCAGCACCCTTGCTGGGGTCTGGCCTGCTGTTTGACGAGGTGTGAATGCCATGAGAGTTGATACTAACCCAACGAGCTTGCACACTATCCCTCATCCAGGCACCATTCCATCCAGGACACCAATCAGCATCACCCAATATAGCAGTATTATACGGCGGACACCTAAACCGTCCTATAAAGTTTCCCTGATGATTTTGCTGCTCTGCTACAGTAATTGCTTGATATAACTTATTATTGTCCACACCCAGATTATTGTCATCACAGATCGGAAGTTCGACAATTTTTCCACCATTCCAGGCGTGACTGTAAGCTCTCTGATAATGGTACGGCTTGTTATTGTTTTTAGCACAAACCAGCGACCAGTGACCATCTGTCTCATTGCCATTCCTATTCGTCAATAGATAACCTTGTGAGTTATAGCCAGTCGGCCAAAGCCCAGCAGCCCTAACCTGATCTGGCGACATATTTAATGATGTCTCTTTTATGCTTTTTACGTTAGTGATAGAAGTGATAACTTGCTTATTCGTTTTAACGTCACCACCCCACACTTGAACATTCGGCTTTTTAGCGACAGTTAAACATTTCATTGCATACCGAAAACGCTGCATCGTAGCACCTTGGGTATAATTACTGACAGCCGTGAGATAACATAGACTATCGCCAGGTGAAAAAGTTAGTCCATTTATATCATCTTTTACTTTCTCTCCCATGCTATTCCTGAGGTCTCTGACAGCGTCCTTAGGGATAGAGGGATCATTCTCTTGCGCATATTTAACATCACAAGAAGACTGGTCAAATGCACCACCGCGACTCTGAGCTATCCTTTTAGCTAATTCACACTGCCAACCTTTAGATCCAGGACTTATCGGCGAATCAATGTTTTCACCAACCACGCTACCTTTCAGTTGACTACTAGCACTATTTTTCGCCAAGAATCGCAATACTGTATAGGCAGAGGCTTGTGAATTGTTAGGCCCTTCATTACGCACTGTTGCCGTGGTAATAGTAACGTCTTTTTCCTCAGTACTCATGGACGACTTATCAGTATTTATTGCTGGCTTGAGAGAAAAGTTTAATTGATCCTTCTTAACAGTCACCAGCACATTTTCGCACCCATAACGCCAGTTGCTGCTATATGGATTATCCGCCCCCCGACGACATATAGTAACCCTAAGGTCCTTTGTTTCTCCAGGCTGCACCTCAGAAACATTCAAAGTCGCCCGAAGAGAGCTACCCTTATCCGTCCAGCCAGGGCGAGAGCCATTATATCTACCTCGATATAACACACTGCCAGAAATACTCAGTCTTGAGTCAGCAGATCCGATATTAATTGCATAAAGATCATCTCCTGCACACTGGCTATAATAATCTATTCCCGAACCATGAAGATATACTGTTGCGTAATTTTCAGTAGCGGTTACATTTACCGTCGTCGAGTAATAGCCGCTCTCCCTGCCCCATCCAGCCGTGCTTGTACTTGTATTCATCCATAAAGCACCTTGTGGACACGCCCTCTTATGCCGGAGATAGCAGGCAGCCCTGTCTTCGGATCTGTTCCAGGCACCCGAAACAACAGGAGCGTTACCGTCATCACACCCAGGTATAGATGAGGCATTTGCCGAAGGTGCGTAAATCACACCAGAAGCTAGATACAAGACCAGCCCCGACACCATCAACTGCAGAAAAGATACAATCTTTTTGCTATTCACCCTTACTTTCCTCTACAGAATTATTATCACCCACCACATTCAGTCTGTCATTCAATTTTCTTAGACTGAGAAAATTATCTATCTTTGTGTCAATATATAACCGACCATTCGACGCATTCTTAAGATGATTGTAATAGTTTTCCGCCAGCGATTTATCACCCTTATTTAATGCATTATCTAGCACAATATAAGCACATGTCGCATCGCTTTCATGAGTATTTAATTTCTGTATTTTTTCCGCCAAACTACCAAGTTTTTGCGACATTTCTTTTTTTGTATCGTCATACGACTTATGATTGATTGCATAAATAGCATTATACTCGGCCACGATATCATCACCACAAACAACATGAGCCACATAAGTACGCTGCTCAGCACCCTTAAACATCACGACTATTCTGTCTTTTGCCAAAAAATAAGCCGCAGCCACAACAACCAAAACTACTATTAATACCACAAGATATTTCTTCTGTTTCATAATACTTATGGTAACCCAACAAACCATAATCCACAAGTGTTTGATATAATAAAGCTATGAGTTTATCAATCGGAATCGTTGGCTTACCAAACGTCGGCAAGTCCACCCTATTTAACGCATTAACACGCAATAATATTTTAGCGGCAAATTATCCGTTTGCCACAATTGAACCAAACACTGGCATCGTACCCGTACCAGACGAACGATTAGAGGTCCTGTCAAAAATGTACAATGCCGAGAAAATAATTCCCGCTACCGTAACCTTCGTAGATATCGCCGGTCTAGTGGCTGGTGCATCAAAAGGAGAAGGTCTTGGCAATAAGTTCCTGGCAAACATCCGCCAATGTGATGCCATCGTGCATGTGGTTCGTGCTTTTGAAAATAACGACATCGTCCGACACGACGAAACCCCAATCAACCCACAGGCAGATATCGACATTATCAACACTGAGCTTATTTTGGCGGACATTCAAACGATTGAGCAGCGTCTTCCACGACTAGCCAAAGAAGCAAAAGCTCGACCAGCCGCCAAAGAGGAGGCTGCCTACCTGGAACAGTTATTGTCTCATCTCCAGTCAGGAACCCCGCTCTCTAGACTACCAGAATTGAACACAAAAGTTATTCAAGATCTACACCTTTTGACAGCAAAGCCAGTAATTTACGCCTTTAACGTTGACGAGACGGGATTGACTGACGCAGCACTCCAAAAAGAGCTATCCGACCTTGTCGCCCCATCATCTTCACGATTTATCTGTGCAAAGCTCGAAGAAGAGATAAAAGAATTATCAACGGAAGACACAAAAGAATTGTTGGCCAGCTACGGCGTTACGGAAACAGGACTATCCCAGCTTATTCACGCAGCCTATGACACACTTGGACTTCAGAGCTACCTTACCGCTGGAGAAAAAGAGATTCACGCCTGGACAATCCACAAAGGCTGGACCGCACCGCAAGCAGCTGGAGTTATTCACTCCGACTTTGAACGTGGGTTTATCGCTGCCCAAATCGTTGATTATAATGAACTAGTCGCAGCAGGCTCAGAAGTAGCAGCTCGATCACTCGGCAAAGTACGAACTGAGGGGAAAACTTACGTCATGCAACCCAATGATGTTGTTGAGTTCCGCTTTAACGTCTAGCCAATTTTAATCTATAAAATCGCTCAACATTTCCCCTGCTGCCAGCAACTTGGCTATCTTTCTTATCAAGTATGACAAAATAATCCTTTGCCCATGATTCAAAATCTGCCAGTATTTGTCGACGGATTTTATCATTTTTTATTACGCCCTTATGCACTTGACCGATGCCAGCTTCAAATTGCGGCTTCACCATTGCTATTAGTGTCGTGTCCTTATTCATTAGATTTTCCGCAACATGCGGCAAAATCTCACGTAACGAAATAAACGACACATCACCGACAATTATGTCAATCGTCTCATCACAATAAAAATCCCGAATATCTGTTTTTTCGTGCAGAATAATTTTTGAATGCGAACGGAGCGTAGGGTGTAACTGCTCCGTTCCAACATCCACAGCAAAAACTTTTTTCGCACCATGTTGCAGTGCGTAATCAGTAAACCCGCCCGTACTAGAGCCTATGTCTAGCACGACTTTATCAGCAAAATCCAGACCAAAAACATCAGCAACGCTAGCCAGTTTCAAGCCCGCTCGAGAGACGTATCGCTCACGGGCAACCAATGTAACCTTATCATCTGACGACACCATAGCTCCTGGCTTTTGAACAACTTTATTATTCACCATCACATCACCGAGGCGAATGTAATTCTCTGCCTGAGATCGGCTCGTAATCAGCCCATTTTGAACTAAATATTTATCCAACCTTTGCTTATTACCGCCAGACGACATAGCTGTATTATTTCCTACGTTCACGATATTCACCAGTCGCTGTATCAACACTGATGACATCACCCTGCTTAATAAAGGCTGGAACTTTCACAACAAGCCCAGTCTCCAGACTCGCATCCTTTAGCACTGAAGACGTCGTATCACCCTTCACTACGTCTTCAGTGTAAGTCACTTCCAAGAACAGGTTTTTTGGTAATTCCACATTAATCACACTGCCCTCAAACAACTGCAAGCTTAACTCATTGCCTTCTTTCAAAAAATCCGACGCAGAGTCAACGACATCAATCGATAATTCAAACTGCTCAAACGTTTCTGGATCCATGAAATAAAAAGTTTCGCCATCACGGTACAAAAACTGTACCGTCTTATTAGTCACTTCTGCTGTTTCAATTTTTTCTTGACCCTTAAATGTTTTTGGGATAACACTACCGTCAATCAGATTCTTCAATTTTACATTCACGATCGAACCGCCCCGCCCCATGACTTTTTGTCCATACTCAACTACGCGGTACGGCTTACCATCGATTTGACAGACCGTTCCTTTTTTTAAGTCAGTTGGCTGATACATATTTAATTCTCCTCTCTTATAAAAATGTCTCGCTGCTATTTATACTTCGCAACGAGACATTTAATAATTCATAACCTTCTAGTTGTTTGCGACAAACGGCAGCAGTGCCAAATGGCGAGCTCGCTTAATTGCAATTGCCAAATTACGCTGTTGCTTTTGACTTAAGCCAGTTTTACCTATTGGTTCAATCTGACCGTACGCGTCAATATATCGCTGCAATGTCTTGACATCTTTATAGTCAAAGATCATTGGTGCATCTTTCTTAAATCGTGCCATTATAAACTCCTCTTAAAATGGAATCTCGCTTAAATCGATTGGCTTGTCATCAATTTCTGCGACAACTTCCTCTTGCTTATTCGTATTATTTGCAGGTGCTGACGAAGCATTGCCGCCATCACCGCTCGGGCCATCCAAGAACGTAACGTCAGTCGCAGTTACTTCAATCCGACTTTGACGCTTACCCGTTTCCTTATCTTCCCAAGTATCTTGACGCAGTCGACCCTGCACAAGCACACGCCGACCCTTACTCAGATATTGCATCACTAGATCGCCCAGCTTTTCCCAAGCAACAACATTAAAGAAGTCAGCTTGATCATCTTGCGTTTGCCGATCAACCGCAATACTAAAGCTCACAACGTTCTTACCAGAAGTAGTTGTACGCTGCTCTGGGTCGCGTGTCAGCCTACCGAGCAAAATAACTTGATTGATACTTCGTGCCATAACTTTACCCTCTCTTTTTGATTAATTTCGCCACTAATCTTGGTTCGAAACTTCTTCAGTAGCAGCTTTCTGCTAACGC
>DAIQMM010000003.1:0-16736 GCA_036788915.1 Nanosynbacter sp.
AGATTTGTAAAGCCTGGAGCTTTGATGAAATTGATGCCAATGTGGCGCGGCTGGGCAATGTGCCAATTGAGCGGCGCTACGTCGAGAGCGAGACTGAAGTGCCAGGTAAGGCCTTGATCAAAGAAAAAACCCCAGAGGTCTTTACTAAGTCGGACGGTGCGTATATTTTCAAGGGCAGTCGATACGGTGCGTTTGATAATGTGTTCATCGGTTCGCACGGCAACGGGTTGTATGGTGCGCACGATATGGGGTTGATCCAGTTGAAGCATCAAGATTATCCGAACCTAGACTTGTCGGTTACCGTCAACGGCGAAGAGCAGGCGGCGTATTTCCGCGGGGTGATTGCCGCTAGTGAACTCGCAATTCCAGAACTGAAAGGTAAATTGTTTAATTATGCGACTGGCCTGGTCAAATTAACGACTGGTAAAATGAGTTCGCGTACTGGCGAGGTGGTAACCATTGATTGGCTGTTTAATGAATTCAAGAAAGCCATCAAACAAGCTGGCGGCGAGCCGACCGACGAAGTGGTGGCGGGCGCGCTGCGCTACCAATTTTTGAAAGTGAAAATCGGTAGCGACGTGGTGTTTGACATCAACGACGCGGTTAGCCTGACGGGCAACACTGGCAGCTATTTGCAATACGCGCACGCTCGGGCGCGGGGTATTTTGGCGAAATCTGAGCAAGCAGCCACGTTCCCGATGGAATTGTTCGACGAAGATCGGCTGCTGGTGAGGAAAATGAGCGAATATGCTGAGGTGGTTAACCGTGCCACCGAGAGCTTGGAGCCGCATCATATTTGTGCCTACCTGTTTGAGTTGGCACAGGAGTTCAATCGTTATTACGAGAAAAACCAAGTCGTCGGCAGCGACAAAGAAGCACACCGCGTCGGTCTGGTGTCGGTGTACGCTGATATTTTGAAGGCTGGGTTGGCTATACTTGGCATTACGGCACCAGACAAGTTGTAATTATACCTTTTTATGGTATAATAAAAATTATATGGCACTTCGTTCTATTGCAGAAAAATTGCAGACGCCAAAATCTTCGGCTGTCGAACATGGCTTGTCTCAAGAAAGGCAATTGTTGTTGAACTCGCGGCAGCTGAATAAGCTTAAAGAAATACACGAGCATTCTAGTGGCTCGTTTGACACTAATTTTGCTATTGCTAAAGAAGTTGCGGCATTGGTTCATGCTAGTTTGGACTTTGCCCCTACCGGTAATTTTACGCCACTTCTGGATGCTGAATCTATCGCCAAAAGAGAGGCGACTAACTGCTTTGGCCATACGGTTGTACTGTCTGAATGTTTAGAAGAGGTTGGGATTGAACATTTTATTTGCTATGCCAACCAGCATACGTTTGTGGCACTTTTTGATAGGAAAAGCGATCGGGCTTTTATGGTTGATCCGTTATCGCAACATCTCACCTGCGAGATTACTAAAGCTGTAGTTGGAGAAGATCCGTTAACCCAACTGGAGTTGGGTGAGCTGCGTGCTGTTAATAAGTTGTATACGGATGAGATATTGGCAACCTTGCCACCGAATGTTAACAGGGAAGCTTTTGTGGGGTCGCGGCCTTGGCTGAGCTTTGACCGTGATGCACTATATCGTACCGAACCGAATCCCAGAGATACTCAGCTGCAATTGTTGACACTACCATCAATTCCAGGACGCGAATTGCTGATTGATCAATATAACGCAATGATTCACGCCAACAGGCGGGATTTTGACGCGTCAGCAAAGATAATGGAGGATTTGTCGGGAATATATCTTGATGTTGATCCACGTAATAATTTGAAGATGCCGAGAGAGATGGTTAAGGCTCTAATTAAAGACCGTCAATATTTACGTGCACTTATGGTTGCTAAAGTTGTTGGTGATAGTTTACCTCCTGTTGATACCTCAAAAAACACCCTATTCTTACCAGATACTATGCGAAAAATAGCCAAGAGGTTAGGCAATGTGGCGACGATGTCAGAGGCGGTTAAGATAATTGAGGAGTTGCCGAAAAATAATCTGACCAAGGGGAAATTATCAGCAGCTCGTCGCGAGCTTGCAGAAATGATACAATCAAATCATAAAAGTAATTAAGGAGAGTTTATGGCAGAGAAAAAGGTAGCTAAAAAAGCGACAACCAAGAGGGCAATTGTTAAAAAACCAAGCGTAGCAGCATTGAAAGAAAAAGCAGGTGCAGCTAAAAGCCATGGTGGTGGATTCATGACGTTTATTCGTGAGCAGGGAGTCGTCGGACTGGCAGTTGGTTTGGCAATTGGTACTGCGGCTGGTGATACAGTCAAGAAATTGGTGGCAGCTTTTATCGATCCGCTAGTGCAGCTCATTATCGGTTCTCAAGAGGGCTTACAGGCGGCCTCATTTACTGTCGAGATCGCAGGGCGTAAGGGTGAGTTCTTGTACGGTGCTTTTATCAGTTCGCTGATTACCTTAGTGGCTGTGGCTTTTGTTGTTTATGCGATTATCCACTTCTTGAAGCTGGACAAGCTTGATAAGAAAAAAGATTAACAACTGACTGCCCCATTGCGACGAGTGAGTCGTATGTTATGAAATAAGAGTACCGACAGGCTGGCCGCTACTCGCACGGATAATATTGCCGTCGGTGAGAAGGTCGCAGATGATAACTGGGATGTGTTCGTCCATAGCTAGGCCGATGGCGGCTTTGTCCATGACGGTAATATGAGGGTTGGTCAGGGCTTCGTGATAGCTGAGCTGATCAAATTTAATAGCATCAGGGAACTTGGTAGGATCTTTATCATACACGCCATCAACTTTCGTTGTTTTAATCACAACATCATATTGCATTTCCAAAGCTAGATTCAAGGCAGCGGTGTCGGTGGTCAGGAATGGCCGGCCAGTACCGCAGGCAACGATGACGACCCGGCCTTTTTGAATGTGGCTGACCGCCTTGATAGAAAAAGCAGACCTGTGGTGTAGCTCCTGTGATAAAGGTCAGCCACTATAATCGGAGTTCAAAAGTATGGAACAATTCAGAAAATTGATTATCAGTGGCTACAGCCGGCCAGTTGTCGGCTATTTCAGAGATGGACAGCCTGTTGTCTATAAGTTTGATCCAGTACGTTCACATATACATTATCCGTCAGATCCTGTTGAGCAGGCTAATTTTGAAGACGTTTTGCCAGAGGTGATTGCCGAAATGCAGCTGCAACTAGATGATAGAAAAATTGTTCACATCAAAGAAACGGAGCATACATTTAGCAGCGGACTGGTTTGCATTGATGATGGCAATAGAAAAAGAGTTTTTTACGCAGTAAGAAAAGGTCGTTCAGGCTATTCACGGTTGATTCATGTAGAAGATGTTACAGAAGAGTACGTCAAGACAACAAGCAATGTAACAGTAGTTGCCAAGTTAAGGGGTGTCGGTAGCTGCAACTCTAACAACCTCTTTTGGGAAGTAGCGACCGCTCATACTGGCGGTGCGGGAGGCTGCGAACCAGGTGATCCGTCGTTAGTTACTCCCGAACAAAGAGCGGAAGCTGAAAGATTGTGGTCTAATAAGGCAATTATTGTGGATGGTCAAGAAGGTGGCATAGATGAGAGACACCCAATACTATCTACTACAGAAGAATATTTAGGATGGCTCGCTGCTCGCTATGTCTGGTTAGATGAGAATCTTCGGCACAAGAAACGAATGTAGTCACCTTCAGACAGCTCCGTCAGTATTGAGGTAGTATCCTGGGGCGGCAGACTATTTTTCTTGTCAGGAGGGGGGCTTCTTTGTTTGACTTTTTAAATTGTTTATGCTATAATAGCAAGCATGGAAAAATTAAGCCCGACTCCGAGTGATATAGAGGCGAAGATGCATCAGCCTCGTGCTTTGCAAGTGCTTGATAGTGGCGAACGCCGTGCAGATTTAGGAGGGACTAACCTCCAATTGAAAGACTGTGATTGTGAGCAACTTGGTAACCCGGAAATTCTCTGCAATGAAATATATGAATATGAGTTACCTGCCGATGTTATCGAGCGGGCTAATTTGGGTTTTGATTTAGATGAACTACCGTCATTTATTGGCGTAAAGGGCGGGGCAGCTCGCCAGGTTTTGGAGGCACTAGTACACAACGACCGTCAATTACCGCCTCCTCGCGATGTCGATTTGGTAATTTTAGAAGAAGTTGTTGCTAGCGGCGATTATGATCCAGATGAGATTCGGGCGGTAGCGAGTGATCTTTCAATGCGTTTTTCGCCGCGTGATGCAATGAACGGCTATGGTGCGGAACCTGTACAATCTACAACTGAGTTTATGAGGCAGCATGATTTTACAATCAATCAAGTGCTTATACGTAAGGATAATGGCACTTGGAGGTTGTTGGCTAGTACGCAAGCAGTGTTGGATACCGCTGAGCACATTATCAGGCCAACAGTGTTTGAGCACGATCCTGATCATGGCTATCGAATTGGCAATAAATTAGCCCTCAAGGCTGTGCGACTTCTTTCAGGTATGCAAGTTCAAGGAATTGACAAAGCAAGTATTAAAAGCGTCCAGTTGTCAGGTGATACCTATGGCGATCCAAGAGACGATTATTTCATGCAAACGTTGCAATTGGACAAGGCGTTAGAAGTCAGCGACGAATTGGCCAAACGCTACGTAGAAAATCTGAGGTCGTACAGGATGTTGCCATATGGTTGTGAAGATATGAGTGCTGCCGAATTATACTATGAGTTGGTCAATCGGACAAATTTTGTTCCTTCTGACGGCAACGCATCTGACGTTTTTCTGGCTGAAAGAGAAAATCGCCTGGAGCTTGGTGGTGCAGCAAAGTTTGATGACGTTGTTGAAGGGTTATTAAGACAGGTGCCAGAGCAGTTTTCTCGTGACTACTACGACTCTAAAAAGTAGTATAATAAAGACATGAAAGCAACTTTTAAACCAAAGAAGATTTTGTGGATGGATCTGGAGATGACTGGGCTGGATCCAGTGCGTGATGAGATTTTGGAAGTGGCGGCGATTGCTACCGATTGGGATTTTAAAGAAATTGCGACTTATGAGGGTGTGGTGCAGCATGACCCAGTAAAATTGGATAAACTGCTGGAGCGAAATGCCAGCTTTTGGAATGAGCATCCCGAAGCACGGCGTAGTTTGGAGGAGCAGAACGAAGCTGGTAAGCCGTTGGCGGCGGTTGAGCAAGAATTATTGGCATTTTGCGATGAGCATTTTACAAATGAGCCACGGATTTTACTGGGTGGCAATTCAATTCATCAAGATCGGCGGTTTATTGATCAATGGTGGCCGATGTTGTCAAAAAGACTACATTATCGGATGTTGGATGTCAGTGCTTGGAAAGTGGTATTTGAGGGCAAATATGGCAAGAAGTTTGCCAAACCAGAAGAGCATCGGGCACTGGAGGACATTCGTGGTAGTATCATGGAATTAAAATATTATCTAAAGAAGGTGAAACCATGACCCATAAACAATTTGAAGAGTTTATTCTTAGTTTGCCCGGCGTATGGCTAGACTATCCGTTTGGCGAGGATATCGCGGTTTATAAATTTGGCAAGAGTAATGACGGTGCAGGGAAGATGGTGGCGTTGGTGGCGGAAGGCTCAAAGCCGCTGAGGGTTAGTTTGAAGTGCGACCCTTTACTGGCGGAGAGCCTCCGTGAAAAATACGAATCGGTGCTTCCTGGTTATCACTTGAATAAAAAGCACTGGATTACAGTGATTTGCAGCGGACAGTTGAGTGATGAAGAGATTTTTGATCTTGCTCGACTGAGCTATCAGCTGGTGAGTGATAATAAATAGCAATTAGGACGCACTGGTGCTGATAATCTTGGTAAGTTGTTTTTGAATGCCCTGTAAATCGGCAATTGTTTTTACTAAATATTCTCTTGTCGAGGTTGAGTTGGTAGCTTTTCTTAGTCGCTGCATTAAAGCGATGGTGTCGGTTATCTGCACATTCATTTCGTGTGCATAGGCTGTGTCAAGCTGAGCATTAAGTGCTGCCTCGTCTAACTTTTTTTCGATGGCTGCCGATGGATCGCGTGCTATGATTTCCTTTTTCTGTTTTGCATAGTCGATGCCAGCATCTTTTAGTGGTGTTGTTAGCGACGCTTCGGCGGTTGTCAAAACCGAAATGAGCGAGCTGTTGGTGGATTGCATTTCGTTTGATTGCAATTTTTTATTATATTTTTGGGAGACGGTTAATAATTTGTTAACGCGTGCCGCCATTTGCGACGGATCAACGTTGCGACTAGTCTGCTGTGCCATGATAAAAATGAGAATTAGCCCCAAAACCCCAACAATACCGAGTATTATCATGATAATCTTGGTTTTTTTATCAAATCCTTGAGCTGGCGGCGGTGCGGCAATCTGATTTAAGTAATCAATACCAGTCGGCTGCTCAGGAAAACTACTGCGTGGTTCGTTTGGATACATACTCTCATTTAACCACAAACAGTAACAGAGGTAAAGAGTGGTATAATATTTTTATGAATGATGCCAAAGAAGAAGTGCGGGCACGACTTAATATTGAAGATGTGATCGGTGAGTATGTGCAGTTAAATCGTGCTGGTCGTAATCTCAAGGGTCTGAGCCCGTTCACAGACGAGCGGACACCAAGTTTTATGGTCAGTCCAGAAAAGCAGATTTGGCATGATTTTTCTTCTGGTAAGGGCGGTGATATTTTTACATTCGTCATGCTGGTCGAGGGAATGGATTTTCGTGGTGCCCTTGAACATCTTGCACGGAAAGCTGGTGTTGACATGAGTCTGTTTTCGAATGGAGACGGCAAGACTGCCAAGCGACGCACGCGTGCCAGAGAAGCTTTAAGATTGGCAGCATTGTTTTATCAGCAAGCATTAGTAAAACAATCTGCAGCTTTAAATTATGTTGTTAAAAAGCGTCGATTGAACCGTCAGACGATTCATGATTTTTTGATTGGTTATGCACCTGACGCAAAAAATGGCCTAGTGGCAGCTCTGGAAAAGCGAGGATTTTCGGCACAAGAACTAAGAGATGCTGGTCTGGTAAATCGTTTTGGTGGTGATTTGTTTAAGGGGCGAATGATGGTCGCCCTGCAAGATGGAAGCGGTGAGGTGGTTGGTTTTACGGGGAGAATTATTCATGATGATCCGCGTGCACCCAAATATCTCAATACGCCGCAGACGATATTGTTTGATAAGTCGCGTTATATTTTTGGTTTAAGTCAGGCTAAAGAGGCGATTCGCAAGGAAGATGTGGCGGTGATCGTTGAGGGTAATTTGGATGTGGTCAGTTCTCACCAGGCGGGAGTAAAATATGTGGTGGCGACGTCTGGTACAGCGATGACTGAGCAGCATTTGAAACAATTGAGTCGTTTGGCTGGTAGGGTGAAGTTGGCGTTTGATGGCGACAGAGCGGGCGTGGCGGCGACAGAGCGGGCGATTTATCTGGCACAAAAGGTTGGCGTGGAGCTTGAAGTGGTTAGCCTGCCGCCAGATGTTAAAGATCCAGACGAGCTAATTCAGAAAAGCGTCGATTTGTGGCGGCAGGCAATTCAGCTCTCGCAGCCAGCGGTCGAGTGGGTAATGGCACGCCACGCCGAAATGGAAGACTTGGCTACGGCCGAGGGTAAGCGTCGCTTTTCAACGGTTTGTTTGGGTATTATTCGGCAACTGAAAGATCCTGTTGAACAGGAGCATTATATCAATATTCTTTCGCAAAAAACTGGTGCTTCGGTTACGGCGTTGCAGGCCAAATTGTCTGGACAAAAAAATGAAACACCGACCTTAAAAAAGCCCAAAAACACTAAAGAAAAGCCGATTGCAGCTCAGGATCAGGGTGAGGATATGCTGGCGGGTCTAGCGGCAAGCTTCTCAGCGACCAGAAGGTGGCTGCCAGCCGTGACTGATGAAATGATTGATGATGACAAGGCTCTGGTTTTGCTGAGATTTTTACGTGATAATCCAGCAGCCGATCTTGATCCGATTCCAAAGGAGTTGCAAAAAATTGAACAGTATGTGAAAATAGTACAGTTGAAAAGTGAAAGTCGTTACGCCAATTGGGAGCAGGAAAGCTTGCAAGAAGAAATGGCTCGGCTTGTCAAACGGATAACAGGCAAACACCGTGAAACAAAAAAAGAGCAACTAGTAAACCAGCTGCGGCGTGCCGAGGCGTCTGGCGATGAGTCTTTGTCGCAACAATTACGCCACCAACTAAACCAGCTGATTAAGGAGAGAATGTGAGCGACGACAAGAAGCCGACAATATTGAACGAAGATGCGGATTTTGAACCGACAATTGGTGATATGGAAGACGAGGAGTCGGAAGATCTTGATGCGTTAAATGCTGGTCAATATTTTGATGATGCTTCTGACGACTCAGTGCGGCTGTATTTGCGTGAAATTGGTAAGATTCCGCTGCTTAGTGCCGAGGAAGAGATGGAGCTGGCTCAGCGAGTTATCCAGGGCGACAAAAAGGCTAAAGATAAGATGGCTGAGGCGAATATGCGTCTGGTGGTGTCAATTGCTAAACGTTATTCGGGCCGCGGCCTTGATTTTCTAGATTTAATTCAAGAGGGCAATACTGGCTTGCTGCGGGCAGTTGAAAAGTTTGATCCAGAAAAAGGTTTTAAGTTTTCGACTTATGCAACGTGGTGGATTCGCCAGGCGATTACGCGGGCGATTGCTGACCAGGCTCGAACGATTCGTATTCCAGTTCACATGGTGGAGACTATTAATAAATTGCTGCGTACTCAGCGGCGAATGACTCAGGAATTGAACCGTGAGCCGACCATTGAAGAGTTGGCAAAAGAGCTGGAGATGGAGCCAGAAAAAATTGAGCATGTGATGAAGATTAAGCAAGATATTTCTTCTTTGGATGCTGGAGTGGGTCGTGATGGAGACGAAGAAGATTCGGTTTTGGGCGATTTTATCGAGGACGAGGATACGGTTTCGCCAGAGGATGCAGCAACAAATCAGCTATTGAAAGAAAAAGTCGCAGACGTTTTATCCAGTTTGTCCGATCGCGAGCAGAAAATCGTCCGTATGCGGTTCGGTCTTGATAATGGCAAAAGCCACACTCTGGAAGAAGTTGGTCAGGAGTTTGCTGTTACTCGTGAGCGAATTCGGCAAATTGAAGCCAAGGCTTTGGCGAAGTTGCGTAAGCATAAAGATGCCAAGAAGTTGTATGAATATCTGAGCTAGATATCCTTGAATTCTGTGAATTCAGCTATTATTTTCGCTTAGGCAATACATATTTGGTGTTCGGTGTTTTTCGCGGGCTTAATACCTGTCCACCTTCTATACTTAATGGGTGTGTGGAGAGAATGAATCCGTCAGATATTCTTTGACGTGGCTGGATAGGTTCATCGCTGCTTTCACTTGCTTGCATGGCGATGTCGCCTATGTTTTGTACTATTTTTTCCGAGAACTGCTCGGTCTCTGGTGTTTGCTCAGGTGAGGGTGCTGTCTGTATAGTTTGCTTTGCTTCTAACATATCTTATTTATAACACATAAAATACTTTTATGCAAGTATATGTGACACGATAACGCTCTCTGTAGGGCTTAGCACTGCTCAGGTGCTTTGCAAAAATGTTCGTGGTGGGTGATGTCGTTGAGTTTTTGATGAAGCTCTTCGAGTGTGCCATCGTTGATGACAAAGTAGTCAGCGATGGCAATTGGTCCGCCTTTTTCCAGATTTTCAATTTCTGACCAATCACGCTTGTCGACTTCTCGCGGTTGCATCGGCCTTTCTGGTCGTTTCGTCATTCGTCGGTAGCGGAGGTGCTTCGGCGTAACGATCGCGATAACTGACAACTGTCCAGGGAATTCGTGTTTAAGTATTTTGTACTCACTCCAGGTGTATAGACCGTCCAGTACGATCTTTTTTTGACCAGCCTGTATCAGATTATGAATTCCTGTTATCACTCGTTTGACTACAAAATCTTTGCCTTCGCGGGCACGGATTTCTTCGCGAAAAACTTGTTGGTTGTCCCAGGTTGGCTCAATTCCTGCCTCACTCATTGCTTGATAAATAATTCCGCCAAAGTAGATTTTAGGGATACCTTTTTGGGTGAAATAGTCAACGGCGGAGCTTTTACCGCTTCCAGCCAGACCGACCAGGGCGATGATTTTTGTGTTTGATTGTGTCATGCCATGATTTTAGCAGGTTGTTGACATTCTTCCAAATAAAGCGTATGTTTAGGGTAAGTATTATGGAAACATTTCATAATCATACTAAAGATTTATCTCAGAATTCACTTTCTGATCCTGATATCTGGGGCCGTTTAATAAAATATCGTAAAGAGACTCAATGGAATAATATATTAGACCAAGTTGAGGAGTTAGAATCGAATTTTAATCTTAATCCAGACGGCAGTAAAGCATGGGAAAGATTTGTTAACGAACCTGTTGTTGATCAGTATGGTCAAGTGTGGATGATTTGGGAGTCTGGGGATCGCTATCAGATATATAAGATGCCAGACGATAAAGATAAATTTGATTATGTTTTCATAGATGATTTTGAGATTACTCCTATATTAGGTGAATCGATTTATAAATTTTCTGTCGGATTTGATAATTTTGGTGATGCAGAAGTCTTGAATATACAGATGAGCGATAAGATAAATGAATACTGCCTCCTCTCCAACCATGAAAGATATCGGTGGGAGACGTATAGGCGGTGGATAAAACACGACAATGACTCCTACAGTGCCATGGAAGATCTTAGAAAAAACTATGAGAGATACGAGAAAATGCAGAGAAAACTAGGCAATGATTCTTTCAGTGCTGAAGAAAGGTTTAGGGAGATCTATGATAAGTATGGGAGAATACAACAAAAACTTGGCACTGTGTCAATTAGAGATCTGGCAATAGCAGCTTAAATGCTACAATAGAGCTATGAAGCGTTTAGCGGTGATTGACGGGAAGTCGGTATTTTACAGAGGTTACTATGCCATGCCGGGACTCAGCACGGCGGATGGTACGCCGACTGGCGGGGTGTATGGGTTTGTTAGTTTGGCGATTGAGCTGATCAAGAAATTGGAGCCGGACTATGTGGCCGTAGCGTGGGACAAGCGTGGTACCAATATCCGTAAGCGGCGGGAAGTCTATCCAGAGTACAAGGCAGGTCGAAAACCAGCACCAGAGGATTTTTATCAGCAAATTCCGATTTTGATGGAACTGCTGGATGCGTTTGGCTGGCCGCTGTATGAACTGGATGATTATGAGGCGGACGACATTATGGCGACCTTTGCAGTGGAGGCGGCCAATAAGGGCATTGAGACCTGTTTAATTACCTCTGATTTGGACGCACTGCAAGCGGTGTCGCCGACGACGCGGGTGTTTGCTATGAAGAACGGTCTGAGTAATATTCAAGAGTTTACACCAGAATCATTTGAAGCCAAATATGGTATTAAAACGGAACAATTTTTGGATTTGAAGTCGCTGATGGGCGATGCGAGTGACAATTTACCAGGTGTGGCGGGCGTTGGTCAGAAAACAGCGGTCAAGTTGTTGCAGGAGTACGGCGATTTGGATAATGTATTTAAGCATGTTGATGAGCAAAAGGGTGCTTTGCGGACAAAGCTTGAAGCGGGCCGTGAGTCGGCCTATTTGACGCGGGAGGTGGCACGGCTGTGGAGCGACGCACCGGTTAAACTGGATTGGGCTGTGGCTGATGTCAATGACTGTGACTACGAGCGAGTAGCGGAGATTCTCAGGCGGTTGGAGTTTCATTCGTTAGTTGGTAAGTTGCCAGCTAATATGCGGGCGGGCGGGGTGATTGAGAATCGGTCGGAGCAGCTGGCGACACCAGATGTAGTGCCGCTAACACCAGATGTGGTGTTTGAAGCAGAAACACTGGTTTATGTGGATAAAGGTGAATTGTATCTGATGGTTGGTGATCAGGCTTATCAAGCAAGTGTGACGGCAGTTTCAGAAGTGGTTTGGCAGACACTGGCGATTGGGCGAGTGGTGGCTTATAATGTTAAGAAATTATATCATGAGCTGGATAATCTTGGTGTTCAAGTGCGATTTTCGGAGGTGTGGGACGTGCGGCAGGCGGCGTTTTTGCTGGATCCGTTGGCACGCGACCGTAGTCTAATGGCGTTGGCTGGTGATTTTTCGGAAGATGATAAACCAGCTCGGCAGTTGGCACGGCTGTCAGCAAGCTACCAGAGTCAGCAGCAGAACTTTGCCGCCAACGAGACACTTGCTAAGATCGCTCGTGATTTTGATTTTCCAGTGATTTGGCCGCTGTTTCAGATGGAACGGCGGGGCATGTGTCTGGACGTGGGCTATTTGGATGAGATGGGTCGAGGATTGAGGGTGGAGCTAGAGCAGCTTGAGCAACAAATGTATACGGCGGTCGGTTACCGGTTTAATCCAGCCAGCCCAGCTCAACTGTCCGAGGTGTTATTTACCAAGTTGCAACTGCCAACAACGGGAATTAAAAAAGGTAAAACGGGCTATTCGACGGGGCAGAAAGAATTGGACAAATTGCGTGGTCAACATCCAATTATTGAGCTGATTGAGCGGCATCGGGAGTTGGCCAAGCTGATGAGTACCTATGTCGAAGCTTTGCCGAAACTGGTGGCTGAGGACGGGCGGATTCACACGACATTCCATCAGGATACGACTAGTACTGGGCGGCTCAGTAGCACGAATCCAAATTTGCAGAATATCCCAGTGCGGACGGAATTGGGTCGGAAAATTCGCCAAGCATTTGTGCCAAGCGAGGGTAAGGTTTTTGTCAGTGCGGACTATTCGCAATTTGAGCTGCGGCTGGCGGCAGTGCTGGCGGGCGACACGGAATTGATAAATGATTTTAATAGCGATGTTGATATTCACACCAAGACGGCGGCAGAGACTTATGGAGTGCCGATGGATCAGGCGACGAAAGCACAACGTCGGGCTGCCAAGGTGATCAATTTTGGCGTGTTATACGGCATGAGTCCGCATGGGTTGGCGGCAGCGACACATATGAGCTTCACGGAGGCGAAGCAATTTATTGATCATTATTTTGCTTTGCGGCGGCCAATTCGCGATTATTTGGATAAGATATTAGCTCAGGCTAGAGATCAAGGTTATGTAACAACCTATTTCGGTCGGCGGCGGCCAACTCCAGACGTTAAGTCGAGCAATTTTATGGTTCGGTCAGCAGCCGAGCGGGCAGCAATGAATATGCCGATTCAGGGAACGGAAGCGGATTTGATGAAGCGGGCGATGATTCGGCTGGAGGACAAATTGGCTGGGCTAGCTGAACCGGTCTTGCAAGTTCACGATTCGATTTTGGTGGAATGTTCGCCAGAAGACGCCGAGCGAGTCGGCGAAATCATGCGTACGGAAATGGAAGGCGTTTGTCCGGAATTGCCAATTCGATTGAAGGTTGATGTGAAAACAGGCAAGAACTGGGAGGAAGCATAATATGACGGAGCAATTGTTTCAAATCGGCATAAAAGCTCTTATCCAAAATGATGAACGCCAAATTTTACTGCTCAAAAGCCAGGACTATTGGGATATTCCAGGTGGTAGAATGGATCAAGATGAGGATATAGAGGCTGCACTGCTGCGTGAACTGTATGAGGAGATTGGTGTTGATCGTATTGCCAATAAGCAGCTTTGGGATGTGGCAAAAGCGGTCAAGCAGCTCCCGTATGGTGATATCATGACAAGCCTCATGCTGATTGTCTACCGTGTGCAGCTGCCAGCAGACCAAATCCCTCATTCATGCGAGCCGGGGGTTGCGCTTCATTGGGTAGGCCCCGAACAAGCGGCTGATTATTTGAAAAACAAATATCCTGAGACCTTCTGCCAAGCGATAGCACATCTCTCTTAGGATACTAATTAACTAGTGCAAAAATCCTAATATTATAGTATAATCACCCCATGAAATATGCTCAACCACGAAACTCAATCTCTCGCTTCATCCCGATTCTACTAGTTATTATCATTACTATTGTGGCGGTCGCGGCGGTCATCGCCATTGGTCGTTCGCTGTTTGGCGGCAATACGCCAAGTCCAAACCCTGCACAAACCATTGATGAAGGTAAGGCGGCTCTACTTTCCAGCGATGCGTCGCACTCTGTAAAATTAACAGTGCGTGGGCCAATTGTTGCTAATGAGAAGTTCCGTTCGTACACTATTTTGGTTAGCCCGACGGCCCGCACGATGACCACTTATGAGGGTTATCTGGATTCTCAGCTTAAGCAAAAACAACTTGATAATAATGCGAAGGCTTACGAAGAGTTTGTTTATGCACTGGACAAGCGTAAAATGATGGACGGTACGCCGTTGGCTGGCGATAAGAATGATTTACGGGGTATTTGTGCAAGCGGCAAGGTTTATAAGTTTGAGACTATTAAGAACGACTCGGTAGTGAAGAGTTTGTGGACATCTGATTGCGGAGGCTCAAAAGGTTCTTCAAGTGCCAAAGTTGATGAGATTTTGGATATTTTCTTGAAGCAGATTCCAGATGGTAGAAAAATTGCCAACGAGATCGGTTTGGCACAAGAAGAAGCCCTCTTTAAGCTGTAAAAAGGAGATTATCGTGCCTGAACTTCCTGAAGTTGAAACAGTGCGTCGCGGTTTGGCGGAATTGCTATTGGGCAAAACTATTCAACGGGCGAAGGTGTTTAATTCGCCAAAAAGTTTTCCTAATTCTCTAAAAGATGTTGAACAGTTTTTGTACGGTACGCAAGTTGCGGCGGTACGACGGCGGGCGAAGGTGTTGTTGATTGATCTGAATAACGATTACTCGCTAGTCATTCATCTAAAAATGACAGGGCAGTTAATTTTTCGTGGCAAGCAGCAATTTGGGGGTGGGCATCCGACTGATTCGCTAGTTGGTGATTTGCCTGATCGCTCGACTCGAGTACAAATTGATTTCACCGACGGCTCTCGGCTATTTTTCAACGATCAGCGTAAGTTTGGCTGGATAAAATTATTGCCTACCGCTGAGATTCCTGAAATGTCGTTTATGCAAAAAGTTGGCCCAGAACCGCTCGATCCAAAGACTCGGGCAGAAGAGTTTATCAAACGAATTCGTCGCCGCCAAAACTCAATGGTTAAGCCAGCACTGCTCGACCAATCGGTCATTGCTGGTGTTGGTAATATTTATGCTGACGAGTCGCTGTGGGCAGCACAGATTCATCCTGAGGAGCGTGTTAAAAATGTAACCGACGAGCAGTTAAATATTTTATTCGACGAGCTGAGAAAGATTCTTCAATTGAGTATTGATCAGGGTGGTTCGACTGACAGGAATTATGTTGATGCTGAGGGTCGAAAGGGCAATTATTTGGCATTTGCGCATGTATTTCGTCGCGAAGGACAGCCGTGCCACCGTCATCCAGATCAAGTAATTGTTAAAACTAAAGTCGGTGGGCGTGGTACACACACTTGTCCAGCTTGTCAGGCGACAGTGGTATGATACACGTCCTGTACGGCGAAAATCAGTTTCAGAAGCGTCAGGCACTGCAGGCGTTGATAAAAGACGCTGATGTTGTGCGGTATGATGGTGAGGTATTGTCGCTTGATGAATTGCAAGATATATTTATTGGTCAGACCCTGTTTGGCGATTCTATCACTCATATTATTGTGGGGCTGAGTGGCAATGGTGATATTTGGCCAGTCTTGTCAACGGTCGCTTACGATGAACAGAAGACGATTATTCTTATCGAGAACGTAATTGATAAGCGAACCAAAACTTATAAATGGCTGCAAAAAACCGCTAAAATGCAGGAGTTTGTACCGTTTAATGAGCGTCAGAAGCCGCAATTGATAAAATGGTGTATTGCTGAGGCTGGGCAGCTGGGTTTTCGTCTTCAGTCTGTTCAGGCGGAACGTCTGATTGATCGTCTGGGCTACGATCAATTGAGATTGTTTCATGTGCTGGAGCAGTTGTCTCTGGCGGATAAGGTAACTAATGAACTGATTGATGAAATAGTGCCGCTTGCGAAAACAGAAAGTGCTTTTGGTCTGCTGGCAGCAACTCTTGATGGTGATGTTCTGGCTATCCAGCGGATTATTGCTCATTTGGAGAAGTATGGTGGTGCTGACGGTGCATATCAGACGATGGGATTATTAGCCTCGCAGATAACCAATTTAGCGGCACTTGTTTTATCTGGCAATGACAGGCAGTTGGTGGCGGCAGATTTGGCGGTTAATCCGTATGTTTTGCAAAAAATATCACCATATGTAGCGAAAATTGACCGTCAGAAGTTGGAATATATCACTTCGGTTTTGGGGCGAGCAGATTCTCAAATGAAGGCAATCAACATCAATCCTTGGCTATTGATGGAGGCGGCACTAGTTGATATTGCCAGCCATCAAAATATGCGGTAGGCAAAATTACCGTACCGCACATTTCATTGCTTAACTTCTGCTAACTATTTTTCAGCCTTCTTGGTAGCTGGCTTTTTTGTTGCTGGTTTAGCAGCTTTCTTTGCTGGTGCTTTTGCAGCTGGTTTGGCTGCAGTTTTCTTGGCAGCTTCTAGTTTTACGCCAGCAGCTTTAGCTTTCTGTGCGAGAGCACTCTTGCGGCGTGCAGCAGTATTTTTCTTTAATAGACCTTTTTTAACTGCAGTGTCGATGTTGCTTTGTGCTTCAGCCAGAGTTTTGGCACTTGGTGTAGCCAAAAACGCTTTGACAGCTGATTTAACATCTTTCTTGGTGGCGATGTTTCGCTCGCGACGTTGCAGGGTTTGTTTGGCACGCTTGATTGCGGATTTGATGATTGGCATGAGACTCCTTTACCTCTATAGATTTTGTATCGCTAATCAGAAGGAATTGCTAACGC
>DAIQMM010000004.1:0-15822 GCA_036788915.1 Nanosynbacter sp.
GCGTTAGCTTAACCTTTTTCTGCGAAAACTTCAGGCGTGCAAACTTATTCCATGAAGGTTTTTTTGGATCCAAAACGAAAGCCTCCTATTTTTGCAATCCTGGCAAGATCAAACTTGCCAAAATAGACAAAACAAAAACCACCGCAAAGATGATCGTTACGTCAAACAGGTTTTTATCAAAACCACGACGAGTGGTAAACAACTCGCCAGATGAACCAAAACCTGCACCGAGGCTAGCACCACGCTGCTGCAACAAAATTGCGATAATCATCAGCACCGCCGAACCGAGGGTGATATACGGTAAAATTGTATCAATTGACATACTACTCCTTTTCTCGCTGCAAGACCAGCGCACTACTGATTATATAGTTTACCAAACTGAGAATAATTCCTGCAACAATTGAATTAGCAAACGTCATTGAGACACCTGGAGTAAGTGCTAGAGAAATATAGACCATAAAACCATTGACGACCAACGTAAACAGTCCGAGCGTCAAGAGAATCGCTGGCAATGCCAAAATGGTAATGATCGGCTTGATGACTGTATTAACGAGCGAGAAAATAAGCCCAGCAATCACAAATGTCCAAACCGAGTCAGTTGCACCAGAATCGCTACCAAGCAGTCGCACTGCCACCCAAAGCCCGATCGAGTTCATAATCCATCGCAATAAAAATGTTGCAAATTGTTTCTTCATCAGATTAATTATATATAATTTATGCTTTCTTGTCGAGCGGGTTGATATCAACCATATAAGCCTGAACTTGCACGGCCTTTTTCTGACCAACGACTGCCGCAATGTCGTCAAGCGACGCACTACGCAAAGCTTTCATGCTACCAAAACTTTTCAGCAATTTGGCACGGGTTTTTGGCCCAATACCAGGAATTTCCTCCAGCTGGTTTTTTGTTTGCTGCTGACGTTTCAGTGCCGTATGGTAACTCACCGCAAAGCGATGTGACTCGTCGCGAATGCGTTGGAACAGTTTGACGATGTCGGTTGTCGCAAGGTTATTCTCGTCCGCCGTCGGACGTTCGTTGCGAGCTTGCTCGATGCTGGCTCGCAAGTTTTTTGAATGCGAACCGGCATTACGCTGGCCTGGGTGTAAATTCACTACATATACATCACCATCTTCATGAATAGCGATGTCCGCCGATGGCTGCGACCGAATTTGCTCAATGAACGCCGTGTCAATCTGCGAATTAGTCTTATGCACTAATAATTCTTCCTCGCGCTTAGCGATACTGACGATCGGCATGGCGACGCCACGCTCATCACGCGCTTTGATGGCCGCCGCTAGTTGGCCTTTACCGCCGTCAATCAGCAGCAAATCGGGACGACCCCAGCTTTTCAGATGACGCTCGCTCAGCCGGCGAAAAATCGTCTGATAGATATTGCCGGTGTCATCATTTTTCTCACTGACTTTAAATTTGCGGTACTCCGCCCGGTCGCTCGCGCCATTGGTAAATACCACCATACTGGCAACAACCTGCCGCCCGCTCATATGCGAAATGTCATAACCCTCGATGCGCGCTGGAATACCTTTTAGACCCAACAATTTTGCCAAATCAGCCAGCGCCTTGTCTTTAGAAATATCCAAAAACTCTTTGTCGCCAAAACAAACCCGCCGTTGTAGTTCCTGCATGGCACGCAGCTTATTACGAAGATCAGCCGCCCGCTCAAAATCATGCAGCCCAGCTGCCGTTTTCATGTCGCGCTCCAGCTCGGCAGCGATGGCTTTACGATTACCTTTGATGTAGCTGATGAGCTTGCGCAAACTGGCTTTATAAGTATCTGACCCATCACTCAACCGCGGACTGAGACCCAGATCTTCATCCAACTTCGACTGGCCCGGACGGCGCTGCCTAGTCAAATACGGAAACACTCGCCGCAAATATCGCAGGGCTTTTTTCAAGGCAAAGCCATTATAAAACGGGCCAAAATATTCCGCCCCATCGTCCGCAGGATTACGCGTAAAGCTGACGGTCGGCCATTCGCTTTTCATGTCGATGCGCACATACATCTGCGATTTATCGTCGCGCAGCAGCACGTTGTAGCGCGGCATGTAGCGCTTGACCATTTCGCTTTCCAGAAACAAGGCGTCAACTTCGCTCTCGGTCTCAATCCAATCAGTATCAGCAATTTCCGCCACCAACGCCATAGTTTTATTGTCCCGCCCGCGTGAATCCTGAAAATACTGACGCACGCGGTTTTTTAGCACCGCCGCCTTGCCCACATAAATAATTTCGCCGCTGGCTGACTTATGAAAATAAACGCCAGGAGTGCGCGGTAAGGTTTTGAGTTTGGCTTGCAATATTTGATTCACTAGATATATTACAGTCTAAAAATCATATTTATGCAAGTATTCTTCCAAAAATTCGCTCCACTCTGGAGCATTCTTCTCGCGAAAATAATGGCGCAAAAAATCAACCATAATTTGCTGGCGACTTTCTGCCTCTGTTCGCCCTGGCTTCGTCAGCATCAATCCTTTTAGTTTCAGCAGCTTTTCAAAGAAGTGATTGATGAATCCATCGGTATCATGCGTATTGCCGTCAGCGTTATATTCGTGTGCCGCCAAATCAACATTCGGCCAAACCGCGGGATCAAAAATCCGCCCGTCGTGATGGCAAGCATAAACCAGCGCCCGCTCAATCCCGACCGTGCCAATAGCATCACACATATCAGCGTCAGACACAATTTGACCCGCCAGCCGCTGTGGCTTTTTGCCATTCAGCCGTTTGCTATAACCAATCACCGCAATGTTTTCCAGTACCGACTGGCTTAGATCATCAGCCACTTCTGCTTGCATCATAATATTCACTGCATTCGTCAATTTCCCTGCCTGAGCCTTACCAACCAATTTGTAATCGTCAACGTCATGCAACCAAGCCGTCAACAACACTTCTTGCAGGTCCACCGGCTCGCTGCATTCGCTAGCAAAACGCTCTGCCAGTAGTGCCACTCGCTCGACATGGTCATCAGCGTGACCTGAGTTATCGCCACCAAGTAACTGGCGGACTTTAGTTTTTACGGTTTCAAGCTGGGCAAGTTGTTGATTATTCATGTTTATATTATACATAAAAGACAGATACATCTACTAATGCTCGCTAACATACAGAGCGTAATACTCTTTAGGAAGATAATCTCTATTGAGCCACCGAGTCTCCATTATTTCAAAGTTACATTTTATAGCATAATCAGACGCGTGCTCCGCAAACAATCGAACTGAAAATTTTGCGTACGATTCATGAGAATTAGCTTTTCCGAGATATCGCAGATCATCTATCTTTATTCCAACCTCTTCCAGGACCTCTCTCGCAGCAGCCTGTTCATAACTCTCATTACGATTCACGCCGCCGCCTGGCAAAGTCCATTTTTGACGACTAAAGCGATTCTTGACCAGCAGAACATCGCCGTCATCACGATAAATAATCACCCGCACACGATCTCTTTTCGGTCCAAGCTTAAACATCAGCGACATGACGCAGGCAATCCCACGAAAAACTGCCCACCCAAATATACTAAAAGTCTTGTCGACAACTGATTCTTTATAAGCCACAAAATCCACCAATTTAGTGGAGACTTCCTCTTTTAGCGGCAACCTATTCCGTAGTTACGCCATCAAAATATTCTTCATTAGCTTCCGCTTCTTCGCGTGTCGCCCGAATGATACCGTCTTTATGATGTGCTGGACTATAAATCGTATAGAGCTTAAGCGGCTCTTCGCCAGTATTTATCACATTATGCTCAGCACCTGCTGGCACGATAATAGCACTGCCATCGGATACGGCGTATTCATTATCATCAATCAAGACCTTGCCCTGGCCTGCCTCAAACCGGAAGAATTGATCATTATCCTCATGAATCTCTGAACCAATTTCGCCACCAACTGGCAAGCTCATCAATACCAATTGACAATGCTTCGCCGTATAAAGCACCTGGCGAAAATTATCATTCTGCACTGTCAATTCTTCAATATTTCCATTAAAACCCTTCATAAAAATCCTCCTTTTAACTTAATTTCTACTTTGCGGCTTTTTCCAAAGCATCGATCAGTGTTTGCTTCGGTTTCATGCCAATCATCTCCTCAACAATTTCACCGCCAACAAAAACCTTCATATTCGGAATACCCTGCACACGATAATCCATAGCCAACTGTGTATTCTCCTGGCTGGCTTCAGTATCGACTTTGACGACATCAAACTCGGTTTCTTCAGTAATTTGATGCAAGATTGGCGACATCGCTCGACATGGCGGACACCACGGTGCCCAGAAATCAACCAACACAGGTTTGCTGTTTTTCAACACTTTTTCTTCAAATTCTTGTTTTGTTGTAATTTCATATAACGCCATTATTTCCTCCTCTATTCACCATACATTATACATCAGTCAGGTAGAACCAAGCAACGAAAGCTGCCACGCATTCTTGACTCAAGACACAACCGCGTTATATACTTATACAACATGTATGAACTTACTTGAGTGAGTTCCTCTAATATTTTCGAATTTTTTTATTTAATTTATAGAAAAATATTTTGAATGCAGAATATAAATTAGCAAGAGAGGTATTATGCAGCCAGATTTCAAATCATCATTTGTTTATGGAAATCAAAAAATCTTAGCAAACTGGTATACAATAACAGAAAAAGAGGATATTCCAGATTTGCCATGGCAACAAGTTTATGCGATAGGAAATTTGGATGGTCGAGTGCCGCTCATTACCAGTCTAATGTGCGAAAAAGAATTTAATTTACCGGGCGGACGCACCGAGCCGGGCGAGACAATTGAGCAGACTATTGCTCGCGAGATGATTGAAGAGTGCAATATGCGCGTGATTGAATGGCAACCACTTGGATATCAGCACTTAACCGAACCTGATGGTAAGCAAATTTTCCAATTTCGCGTATATGCCAAACTGGAAAAAATCGGCAAGTTCGTCAATGACCCAGGTGGCGGAGTTATTAAAAATACCATGGTTGATTTAAGCCAGGTCAATTCGCTAATAAAATATGGCGAAATCGGTGAGCGAATGGTTAAATTAGCAAAAAAATATTTTACCGACGAAAGGAGTTGTTTTGAAAAATAAAATCAGCAATAAAAAAATCCTGCAATTATTTTGGCAAGCGTCAAGCCCGTATAAGCATCGGCGAAATCTGACTATCTTTTTTACGATCATAACATTGTCAATGACAATTTTCGTTGGCCCGCTAATAATCGCTGAATTACTCAACATCATCCAACACGGCAATCTACAAACCGCCGAAAATCTATGGACACTGATTATTTTATACGGCGTAAGTCAATTGTGGTCGAGCGTTGTCGGCTGGCGGATAGTTTTATATCTTGCCTGGACATTTGAGACCGCCATGCAGCGTGATTTATATTCCAGGTGTTTTAGTAAATTAACCAACCAAACAATGTTTTTCCACGCCAACAAGTTTGGAGGATCTTTAGTCAGCCAAACCAATAAGCTAAACGGTGCGGTTGAACGGTTTTGGGATACAATCATTTGGTCATTTTTGCCGCTAACCATTTCCCTGGCTGGCTCAATAATTATCTTGTCCACTCTGCTCTGGCAATACGCCCTATTCCTGCTTGTTTTTTCAATTATTTTTAGCGTCGTTGTCTATTTTGGCTCTCGACCAATGGCTGAATTGAACGAAAAAGAAGCTAAAGCCAGTAATAAATTGAGTGGTCAATTGGCAGATATCGTTTCAAATATTTTGGCAGTAAAATCATCTGGTGCAGAATCACTAGAACAGCAACGTTTTTCAAAAACAGTCGACTCGTGGCGGAATGCTAGCCTAGACACAATGCGTGGCTTTCTGAAAGTAAGCACTGTGTACTCAACCATCAATATGACGATCAAAATTGGTGCGATCGCTTTTGCGATATACGCCGCCCAACACAACCTCGTGTCGGTCGCCGCAGTTTACCTTATCATCACTTACACGGGCAGTGTGGCACATGAATTATGGAATATGAATGGCATTATGCGTAGCTATAACAGAGTGCTTGGAGATGCACGAGAAATGGTAACCATATTAGAAACGCCAACAACTCTGACTGACAAAACCAACAAGAAACTTACAGTCAAGCGGGGCCAGATCGTCATGAAAGATATCACCTTTACTCACGACGAGGGCGAAGGTTCAACATTATTTACTAATTTTTCACTGACAATTAAGCCTGGCGAGAAAGTAGGCTTGGTCGGATCAAGCGGTTCTGGCAAGACAACCTTGACCAAGTTGCTGCTGCGATTTGCCGACATTGACTCAGGAGAAATCACGATCGATTCACAAAATATCGCCGAAGTCGCTCAGGCCAGCTTACGCGAGCAGATCGCCTATGTACCACAAGAACCGCTGCTGTTTCATCGCTCAGTACGTGAAAATATCGCCTACGGTCGGCCTGACGCAACGGACGACGACATTAAAAAAGCAGCCAAAAAAGCTGGAGCGTTGGAGTTTATTAATGGTTTGGCAGACGGCTTTGATACGATAGTTGGCGAGAGGGGCATTAAACTGAGTGGCGGCCAAAGACAGCGTATCGCTATCGCCCGAGCATTACTAAAAGATGCACCAATTTTAGTACTTGACGAGGCGACGTCAGCATTAGACTCAGAGTCAGAGGCATTAATCCAAAAATCACTGGAGACATTGATGAAAAATCGTACTTCGCTTGTTATAGCCCACCGCCTGTCGACCATCGCCTCGCTTGACCGCATCATTGTCATGGAAAATGGCCGCATAGTCGAGGACGGCACTCATGAAGAACTGCTGGCAAAGCCGCACGGTGTTTATGCCAATTTGTGGTCGCGTCAATCTGGTGGAATGATCGAAGAGTCATAAAGCTTATTCTAAGGAGTGCCTGCTGTGCTATAATGAATCTACTATGCATGCACTATCAGAGTTTATCACCCACCTTGGCGTTATTGCCGTTTTAGCAGTTATCTTTGCCGAATCAGGCTTGTTGATCGGATTCTTCTTGCCTGGCGACAGCTTGCTTTTTATGTCAGGCTTCCTCGTCCAGACGGGTCAGTTCTCCATCAATATTCACGCATTTGTCGCCCTGTTGTTCATCGCAGCCGTCCTCGGCGATAATGTCGGCTACAGCTTCGGTCACAAAGTCGGACGTAAATTATTTGAGCGAGAGAACTCACGCTTTTTCAAGAAAAAATATCTCACTCAGGCAGAAAACTTCTTCGAAAAACACGGTGCTATTTCAATCTTACTAGCCCGTTTTGTACCAATCGTCCGTACCTTCACCCCGATCGTTGCTGGTGTAAGTAAAATGCACTACCGAACCTTCTTCGTTTTTAATCTCATCGGCGGTGCTTTATGGACTGGGACTTTCTCTTACGCTGGCTACTACATTGGCCAAAAATTGCACGATCTTGGCTTCAACATTGAAATCATCGCTGTAATTATCATCGCAATTTCTGTCGCACCAATTATCGCTCACGCGTTATCATCAAAATCCAAGCGTCAAGCACTTTGGAACGGCACAAAACGACAGATTATCGCCATCCTCTCAAAGACGACTCGTAAAAAATAATTCTATTTCTTAAATTTTTCTTCACTAGAAAAAATGCGAAGAATATTATCGCGTTTTTAGTGCTTTTTCGGCTTCAGCAATGGCTTCAGATAAACACCAGTCGAAGAATCAGCATTCTTAGCAATCTCCTCTGGCGTACCAGCAGCCACCACCGTACCACCACCCAGACCGCCTTCTGGACCCATATCAATAATCCAATCCGCTGACTTAATAACATCAAGATTATGCTCAATAACGATCATCGTATTGCCGCCCTCAACCAGCTGCTGTAAAATTGCCAGAAGTCGCTTAACGTCAGCTGAGTGTAGACCAGTGGTCGGCTCGTCTAATATATACATCGTCTGACCAGTTGAACGCTTGGACAGCTCAGTGGCGAGCTTAATTCGCTGTGCCTCACCGCCAGAGAAAGTCGTTGCGGGCTGACCCAGCCTAATGTAGCCAAGACCAACATCAACCAGTGTTTGTAGTTTTCGGGCAATAGTTGGGACATTATCAAAGAACGAAACCGCCTGCTCGATCGTCATCTCCAGAATATCGGCGATCGTCTTATTTTTATAAGTAATTTCCAGTGCTTCACGATTATATCGCTTACCCTTACACTCATCACACACCACATAAACATCTGGCAAAAAGTGCATTTCAATCTTAATTACGCCATCACCCTGACAATGCTCACAGCGACCACCTTTGACATTAAAACTGAACCGACCTGATTTATAACCCCGAATATTTGCCTCTGGAGTAGCAGCGAAAAGTTCACGAATCGGCGTAAAAATACCAGTATAAGTTGCTGGATTGGAGCGAGGAGTGCGTCCAATTGGCGACTGATCAATAACGATCACCTTATCAAGCTGCTTAATGCCGTCTATACGGTCATGGGCACCAGAAACAGCCTGTGCTCGATTAAGCCGAGCAGCCAGCTCACGTGCCACGATATCATTAACCAGCGTAGACTTACCACTTCCTGACACGCCCGACACCACGGTAAGCAACCCAAGCGGAAAACTCACATCGATGTTTTTTAAATTATTCTCTTTTGCACCACGAACCACCAGCTGCCTGTCTGGATCGACCGAGCGACGCTTTTTTGGCACAGGTATACTTTCTACTCCGCTTAAATAGCGACCAGTGATACTATCTGGACACTTAGCAACTTCTTCTGGAGTGCCGATAGCGACCACCTCACCGCCACGAGAACCAGCCCCAGGGCCCATATCAACCAGCACGTCACTAGCCCGAATCGTGTCCTCGTCATGCTCCACCACCAACACCGTATTGCCGAGATCACGCAGCCGTTTTAAAGTGTCAATCAAGCGATCATTATCACGCTGATGAAGACCAATCGATGGCTCATCAAGAACGTACAACACTCCCTGAAGACCAGAACCAATTTGAGTTGCCAAACGGATTCGTTGTGCCTCGCCACCGCTTAATGTGTTAGCCGCCCGACCCAGCTCTAGGTAGTTTAAGCCGACATTGCTCATAAAACCCAGCCGTGCCTTAATTTCTTTCAAAATCAAGCGAGCAATCGTCTGCTGCTGCTCCGTTAATTGCAGCTTATTAGTGAATAAATCCAAAGCATCATCAACGCCCAAATCGCAAATATCCATAATACTCAAACCTTGCACTGTCACCGCCAGAACAGCTGGCTTTAGGCGAGCACCATGACAAGTAAAACAGGCACGCTGACGCATAAAACGCTCAATATCCCGCCGCATAAAATCACTGTCGGTGTCCTTCCATCGCCGTTCAAGATTCGGAATTACGCCCTCATAAGTCGTATCGTAATGTCGACCATTGCCAAGCTGAACTTCATACTTCTGCGAACCAGTGCCATAAAGTATCTTCTGCTTATCTTCAGCTTTTAGCTGGCCAACTGGCGTGCGAACACTAAATCCGTGAGCCTCAGCAACCGCCGAGATCTTACGCATGTAAAAATTATCGACATTGATACGATTATACGGACGAATTGCACCTTCAGCAATCGTCAAATTATCATTCATCACCAAGTCTGGATCAACTTCCAGCCGACTCCCTAATCCAGTACACACTGGACACGCTCCTTGTGGAGCATTAAAGCTAAACAGCCGAGGTTCCAGCTCTGGTATGTGTTCGTCAGGATGATCCACGCACGCATAACGCTGCGAAAAGACTCTCACTTCATCATCTTCAGCATTGAGCACTTCAACCACTCCCTGACCGATATCAAGCGCCTGCTCGACACTCTGCGTCAGACGACTCAACATTCCCGAGGAGAGAGCCAAACGGTCAACTACCAGCTCAATGGAATGCTTATAACTCTTCTGAAGCTCAGGAAACTCATCTAGCACATAAACAACACCGTCAACTCGCACCCTGGCAAACCCCAGCCGACGATACTGCTCGGGAATATGTGCGAACTCGCCCTTTTTATTTTTGACAATCGGTGCCAGCAGCAATATACGCTTTCCGTCATATTGATGCATAATTTCTTGAATGATCGTCTCGGCAGTTCGACGCGAAACCAACTTACCGCAGCGATTACCATCTGGCAATAAAGCTGGGCAATGTGGCGTGCCAATACGAGCAAACAAAAGGCGTAAATAGTCGTAAATCTCCGTCACGGTCGCCACCGTCGAACGCGGGTTGCGGCTAGTTGACTTCTGATCAATCGAAATGGCCGGACTTAAACCTTCGATACTGTCAACGTCAGGCTTGTCCATGGTACCAAGAAATTGCCGGGCATATGAATTAAGACTCTCCATGTAACGCCGCTGCCCTTCGGCGTAAATGGTGTCAAAAGCCAAACTAGACTTACCCGAGCCACTTAAACCCGTAATCACCACCAACTTATCTCGAGGGATGTCGATATTGACATTTTTCAAGTTGTGCTCACGGGCACCTTTAATACGAATAACCTCAGGCATATTTGCTTATTATAACTGTTTTTAGGATATTTTTCCAGCCGTCAGTCCGACAAAACTCGTGCTTATTACATACTATAATACTTATGATTGCAATACTGGTCGTCACTTGCTAAAGTGTAAATATATGAAGAAAGTGAGTTTTTACGGTGGACTAATTTTACTTGCTTTATTCTTGGCGTATAAAAATCTTGACCAAATCCTATTATTCATCTTCCTCGGCAAAATACCATTCACCAACTTGATGATTCCAGCGAGCCTGATGATTGTTTTTTGGCTAGTTACACCACCTTTATTGATCATATTCGGCAAGGTAATCCGCGTCAGCTTTTGGCGATCAATGGAGATTGTCGGCGAGCAACTGCAACTTCATCAGATACGACGCATGCGACTGCTGGACAATTTCACCATGAACGTGAAATTTCTTTTCGTAATCAGTCTGCTACATTATCTCTCGATCCAAGAATCGACCGACGAAGCAGTCGCCCTGGATGCTCAGCCAGCACTCGCCTCGTCATCTTAGAGTTACTGATCGCTTGGCATAACAGACTCCAGCCATAATTGTAATTCTTGTAAAATAAATTGATCAGCCTGGGGATCAGACGACAACCTCTGCAGGTCCGCCATAAACTGTGGTATCTGAGCGGACAATCGTTGCCTACGCCACTGCTCCCACCGCGACATTTCATCTTCAGTAAGAGACTTCGGAAAGCTGCGTGCTTTGTAATGTAATAGTAGCGGCACCAAACGTTCGTCCTGAAAGTCTGGATGAAAATCAGCCAACTCACGCTCATCGGCATTACGCACTGCCTCAACTCGCAAGCGATCATGGTCGTTCAAAAAGCCATCGTACAGCTGTGCTTCTGGGTCAGACAGCTTCTTAAAAGCTGGTTTGTTTTCAAAAATAGTCCGTAATTTTTCGGCAAAGTCCGGGTGATTCAGTAAAATATTTTGATGCTGCTGGATAAACTCTGCACTAAGTGAAATCTTCTGCCAACCGTCGCCCTGTTCCAGCACACCCAGTGGCGCCACTGCCGGACAGCGATTGTACTGCAACTCCTTGACGGGCAACTTGATGAAATACTCGGCCTGACGCTCCTCCCACGACGCAAATATTTTCTTCGCCAATTCCTCCGCACTCAGCCCAACAAATGGTGTCGGATCATAACGCAGGTCATAGACAACCACGCCGCCGTTTCGGCTGGTCGTCAGCGGAAAGGCTACTGTAGTTTTAGCAAATTCTTTGTCGTAACGACCGCTGGCATAGACAAACGGTTTTTTATCGTCTAGATTAACCAGCTGCTGGACTGATTTTTTGTCACGCATCTTCAGCAAATAATTATACAGCTGTGGCTGCTTTTGCTTGATCAATTTCGTCACGGCAATCAGCGCCGTCACGTCCGCCAAAGCATCGTGAGCGTTTTCATGTGCTATACCGTTGGCGCTGGTGATTAATTCCAGGCGGTTACTTGGCTCACCTTTAGTATCAAGCGGCCAATTTACCCCTTCTGGTCTGAGTGCCCTGGTCAATCGCACCACATCCAGCAAATCCCAACGCGAGCGACCGTCTTTCCAGCTCCATTCATACGGGTCATAAAAATTTCGCCACATCAAATGGCGAATAAACTCGTCATCAAACCGAATATTATTAAAACCAACCGCAACGGTATCCGGCGTAAAAATTTCCTCACTCAACATCCGGGCAAACTGTGCTTCGGTGTAGCCCTCCTCAACCGTTTTTTGCGGCGTGATGCCCGTTACCATCAGTGCATCAGGACTCGGCAGAGTATCATCATTCAGCGTAACCAGCAAATTATACGGCTCACCAATCGGCTCGAGATTCATATCCGTTCGCTGCCCCGCGAACTGCATGATTCGGTCTTGCCGTGGGTTTAATCCGCTGGTTTCCAGGTCGTAGAAGAAAAATGTTTGTGCCATGATTATAGTATAGCAAACCTACTGCTCAACCAGCGTAAACGGCGTCGATTCGCCAATCTGCACTACGGTCTCACCCACCGCACCCTGGCGAATGAGCTCGTGAGTGATGCCCATTTTTCGCATGATATCGCGCAGGCGATTGACCGATTCAAATTGATCAAAGTTAGTGCGGCGAGCAAACTTTTCAATTTTAGCCCCGTGGATAATGAAACTAACCGCATCTTCCTCGTCCGTATTTTCAGGCTCCGCACCAACAACCCGCTCTACCGTCCAGGCATCAGATACTGCTTGTGCGTCCAGGGCAATAACTGGCAAATCATCACTCTCTTCTTCAATCAGCTCGGCTTCCCGTGCTCGATAGTCCGTGACCTCACGACGCAGTAGACGTAGCAGCTCAGTCACGCCAGCATGCGTTTGCGAGGAAATCGCCAGCACTGGCGAACCATTGGCCACGTTCTGGAGCGCCGTTGATTGCATGGCAATAATTTCATCATCCAATCCTTCGCATTTCGTCAAAGCGATGATCTCTGGACGTGCCGCCAATTCCTCGGAATATTTTTCCAACTCGCGGCGAATGGTCTGGTATTTTTCCGCCGGATTATCACTATAGGCATCAATCATATGCAACAACACGGCTGTCCGCTCAACATGGCGCAGGAACTGGTCGCCCAAGCCCTTGCCTTCCGACGCGCCTTCAATCAGCCCTGGAATATCAGCGATCAAAACTGAGCCATCATCAACATCCGCTACACCCAAATTTGGCGTCAACGTCGTAAACTCATAATTAGCAATTTCCGGGCGAGCATTGGAAACCACGCTCAAAAATGTTGATTTACCAGCATTAGGAAACCCAACCAAGCCAACGTCGGCCAATAATTTCAATTCCAGCTCCGCCTCAAATTCTTCACCTGCCTCACCAAGTTCAGCCATCTTTGGCGCTTGACGCGTACTAGATGTAAAATGCGCGTTGCCAAAACCACCGTCACCGCCGCGGGCAACGACTGCTTGTTGCTGATCTGCCGTCAAATCTGCCACCACCTTGCCGTCATGCTTGACCAGCGTACCCATCGGCACTTTAACCACCAGAGGCGAGCCACTCTTGCCACGCTTTTTACGCTTGCTGCCGTCCTCACCATTTTCTGCCTTCAGTTCTGGTTTATAGCGAAAGTTAAGCAGCGTATTGAGATCTTTGGTCGCCAAAAACACCACATCACCACCACGGCCACCATCGCCACCATCAGGACCGCCCTTGTCAACATATTTCTCATGCCGAAAACTGACCGCTCCGTTGCCACCCTTACCAGCTCGAATAAAAACCCTTGCAATATCAACAAACATATGACGATTATATCAGATAATACCCCATCAGTCGATGAGGTATTATTCGATATTTGATTAAGCTTTTATTAATGAATAAACTTGTAGCGACCAGCCTCGGCGATAGAAATAGTGCGAGAAGAGATAATGTTATAACCCCTAAAGTTCATGTCTGAAACATAGATATTCTGACCATCTACCCGCTCAACGATACCGACGTGGCCATAACCACCACCACCCCAGTCGTTCTGAATAATCGCACCAGGTGCCGGCACATTATTCACTACAAATCCAGCTGCACGAGCACTATCATCCCAAGTATTAGCATTGCCCCAGAAGCTACCGATCGGTCGACCAAGAGCTAGTCGTCTTTCGTAAGCGTACCAGGTACAGTTGCCGGCAGCATACCTATTTCCAACCGAAGCAGCTGCAGTATTGCGTGAAATTGATCCGACCGAGGACTGTGAGCCGTAGCCATAAGAATATGAGCGTGTAGCTGAGCGCGGTGCCACATAGCCTGGTCTTTCATTTTCTGGCAGCTCACCACCAGGTAGCACGATACGAGAACCAGCCGCCAGAGACGAACCTTCTTCAATGTCATTATAAAGCACGATTCGCTTAGCGTCTGTCTTATATTTTTCCGCCAGAGACTGCACAGTGTCACCATCCTTAACTGTATAAACAATGCCGTCAGTCATTGGCACGACTAAAGTTTTATTCGGCTCAATCGCATCTGAATTGGTATTATTCGCCCAACGCAACGTCTGTGCCGAAATCTTAAAGCGAGCAGCAATCTTGTCCATCGTGTCGCCCTCTTTCGTCACATATGAGGTAATGCCAAGTGCCGCCGAAGTTTCTGGCTTGACGATCTCTGGTTTGGTAATAACCTCGCTGTCGTTTTGAGACAAGTCTTTCTTGATACTCAAAGACGCAGTTGCCTCTCGTAAATCACCAGCAGATGGCAATTGTGTCGTTTCAGCCAAATTCGTCACAGCACTTGCTGCTGCTAACTTATCAACAGATATCGCTTCTGTCGCAACTTCAGCCGCTGGCGAAACAGTTTCGGCTGATGCAACTGTCTTTTTATCAACGACCGCAGTGGTGTCGCCATTATAATTTCCGTACAATAATAATGAAATAGAAAGGACAAAAATACCGCTATATAAAGCTATATACCTTCCTTTTATCTTGCTCTTACGAGCGAATAAATGATTACGAATAACCGTACTCCTCGCACTAGCGTTACCGCCAGCACCGCTACCACAACGTCTTTCTTCTCGCAATAGAACAGGATATGTTGTCGACCTAATGATTAGTTTATATTCTAAGATTGGTTTGCTATATCCGTAGCGACATTATTGGTAGGCCGTTCACCAGTGTAGATTTTACAAAAACAACACCAACGAACGAGCTATTGTTTATTTTACACAACATTGACAATAATGTCAACATATTTTATGAAATAGACGTTCTGTCAAGATATTTGACACTTTTTCTGGCAATGTTGGCGAATATTCGCCTCGTGCCCCTCATTAGTCTTCGAGAAGTATGTTACATCGTTATCGCCACTCAAGAAATAAAGATAATCAGTTGCAGCTGGGTCAGCGACCGCATTCAACGCGCTCAAACTAGGCGTTGCGATTGGACCTGGAGGCAAACCCTTATGACGACGTGTGTTATATGGAGAATCGATATCTGGCGAACGCACTATTCCGTCTTTGTCTGCGACATACTGATACGTTACATCAGATCCAAGTGCCATATTTGCCTTCAGACGATTATAAAACACACTCGCAATCTGACGCTGGTCCTCGCAAATTGCCGCTGATCCGCAACCAATTGACTCCTTTTGCACAATCGAGGCCAAGGTAATTCCCTGATATAAAGTCAATCCACGAGCCTTAAACTTCTCTTCCAGTTTATATTCTTTAGCCACTTTTTCTAGCTGACGTATTGAACGAAGTAAAATCTGCTCAGCTGACTCGTTAGGCAAAACATAAAATGTTTCTCCGTAAATATAACCTTCAAGACTCGACCCAGCAGGTCGCCCAGCGAACACGTCGCTCGTATATGTGGCAGAAAAGGCTTTTTTAATATCCTCATGCTAACGC
>DAIQMM010000005.1:0-13453 GCA_036788915.1 Nanosynbacter sp.
CGTCATCTATCCGCGACCAGGTGCGGCCGACAAATCCTGGATAACCGCCGCTATGACCGACGAGCCGCTTACCGTCTTTAGCTTTTGCGACATCAACACCCAATCCGTAGCTTCCTGCGTTTGCCTCGTCGGCAACTTGCCACGATGGGCGCTGCATTTCCCGTTTGGAAGCATCGCTCAACAGTTTACCTGAGCCGACCTGTAGAGCAACAAAGAATTTTACCAAGTCATGTGCTGTTGAGCAAAATCCTGTGGCTGGCTGCAGCACGCCGGTTGTGATGTGCTGAAACGGACGGCGCTGCTGGCGTAAATCAAACCTACTATAGCCAGTTGCCATACGAAGTTCTGGCGAATATTCCGTGGTGGTTTGTTTCAAATCAAGCGGTGTGATGATGTTTTCCGTCACAAAATCAGCGTACGATTTGCCGCTGACTTGTTCAATCACCAAACCCAGCAAGCCAAAACCAAAATTGGAATACTTGAACTCAGAATTTGGTTCAAATACCAGCTGCGATTGCATAATCTGCTTCTTGAATTCGTCTTTATCTGGAAATTCTCCCTGGAACTGCCAAAAACCTGACGCCTGGCCGTCGCGAATCACACCTGCTGAGTGGCTCAACAATTGACGCAAGGTTACGTCGCGCCAACGCTGGTCGCTGTGCTGCGCCAGCCACGGTAAATGCATCTTAACTGAATCATCAATGCGCAACTTGCCACGCTCCTGCAGCTGCATCACAGCCGTAGCAGTAAATGTTTTTGATTGCGAAGCAACGTGAAAGAGATGGTTGTTTGTTAATGTCTCATTATTTTCTATATTTGCCAGTCCATAAGCTTTATTAAAAACCACCTCGCCGTCTTTGGCTATCGCCACCGTAAATCCCGGCCAGAGCGCCCACTGGCTGCGCAGCATTAGCCATGAGTCAATGAATTTCAGCGTTCGTTTGGGAATTGATTTCATAGCCTGCTTGTACCTCCTAAAATATTACGCTTCTTGCGGCCACCATCTCAGCACAAAATCCCGATAACCCGGCGCGAGCTTGTCAGTAGTTTCAATCTCCGCTCGAGCGAGCCAAATCGGGCGCTCCTCGCCGCCATCACAGGCCCGACTTGGTATCTCAATACTACCATCAGCTATGGCTGTGTAGCCAAGAATAATTTTATGGTCTTCGACAGCACTACCTCGCGGATAGCGCATATAGAAATCAGCCGGTGTCGCATCAATCGTGATACCCAGCTCCTCGCGCAGCTCTCGCTCTAGCGCCACGTCAGGCGTTTCGCCAGCGTCAATATGTCCGCCCGGCAAGCCAAAGCCATCATCGTGCGGATAATACATCAGTAGCACACGCTTGCCGTCGCTGCTATACAACGCCACTTTTACGCTAACTTCGTGTCGATCGTACATTGCGCTCATAATCCCAATTCCTTTAGCTGCGCTGGGTCAACCGTTGATGGCGAATCCATCATCACGTCAACGCCCGAGCCGTTCTTTGGAAAGGCCAAGGTTTCGCGAACGTTTTGCTCGTCAATCAGTTCCATCAATATGCGATCCACACCAAAGGCACAGCCAGCGTGTGGCGGTGCACCGTATTTGAAGGCGCCCAGCATGGCACCGAACTTTTCCTCGACGTAGCTTTCGCTAAAGCCAAGCAGGTCAAACACCTTATATAGCACCGCCGGGTTGTGGTTGCGCACACCGCCGGAGCAAATTTCGTAGCCGTTCATCACCATGTCGAACTGGTCGGCCACGATGGCCAGTTTGTCGACATCGGTCGTCGCCGATTCCAGCGCTTCTAGGCCACCCTTTGGCATGCTAAATGGATTATGTCCAAAATCAAGCTTCTTGCCGTGATCATCCCATTCATAAAACGGAAAATCGATAATCCAGGCAAAGGCCACCACGCTCGGGTCTTTCAAGTTGAAATGAGTAGCAAATTCGTTTCGCAGGCGACCAAGCACGGCGTTGACGACTGAGCGAGTATCGGCACCGAAGAACACAGCGTCGCCATCAGCTGCACCAGTTTTTTGCTGAATCGCCGTGAGCTCTGCTTCACTCAAGAACTTAGCAATTGGTGATTTTGCCTCGCCATCTTGGTAGGTGATGTAGGCTAAGCCGCCCGCCCCTTCACTCTTGGCAATGTCAGTAAATTGGTCGATTTGCTTGCGACTCAAACTAGCGCCATTTTTAACACAAATTGCCTTGATACACTCAGCGTTTTTAAACACGCCAAATTCGGTGTCGGCGAATACATCAGTCAGCTCGATCAGCTCCATGCCAAAACGTAGGTCTGGCTTGTCCGAGCCATACGTCTCCATGGCGTCGCGGTACGAAATGCGCGGAATTGGACTGCCGTCACCAACCGCGAGACTACTCAAATCCAGTAACTTTTTGCCCGCAAAATCAGTCGCTAGCTGGCACATCAACGGTTCAACCTCACGGCGAACCTCCTCGCCGTCTTCAACGAAGCTCATCTCCAGGTCCAACTGGTAAAACTCACCATACAGTCGATCAGCTCGCGGATCTTCATCACGGAAACACGCCGCCAGCTGGTAATACCGCGGCACGCCGCCAACCATCAGCAGCTGCTTGAACTGCTGCGGTGCTTGCGGCAACGCGTAAAACTTATTTTCCTGCAAACGACTTGGGATCAGAAAATCGCGTGCGCCCTCGGGGCTAGAATTTGCCAAAATTGGCGTCTGAATCTCGATGAAATCGTGGTCGTCCATGTATTGATGCATCCGTCGGTACATTTCGGCACGTTTTTTCAGCATCTGTTGCATCTTTGGGCGACGCAGGTCGAGATAGCGATACTTAAAACGCAAGTCCTCGCCCGCCTGGTTTTCCTCGGCGAACGGTTGAATCGGCAAGGTTTCAGCCCGGTTTAAAATCTCCAAACTCTCCACCACAATCTCCACATTACCGCTGGCAATATTTGGATTCTTCAGACCCTCGCCACGTTCTGTCACCACACCGCTGACGCGAATCACAAACTCATCACGCAAGCTTTCCGCCAAACGAAAGGCCTCCGCCTGCTCAGGATTAATCACCAGCTGCACCAAGCCAGTATGGTCACGCAAATCAATAAAAATCAGTCCACCGTGATCACGCCGGGAATGCACCCAGCCAGCCACTGTCATCATTTCCCCAACTTTCGTTGGTGTATCAATTGCAAAAGTCCTCTGTTTCATATCTGTTATTATACCACAGTATTAATAAACAGTCGCAGGCTAAACGTCTTGTCTTCGTTTTGTTGAAAGGTTATTCCTTTGAGGATTCGCCTCTGCTGCCTTACGTAGATCGTCATACATATCAAACTCATCAACAATACTTCGGCCGAGCAGCGCCTCAATCACATCCTCCAAACTCAACAACCCAACCGTCTCACGAAACTCGTTCACCACCACAAACAGATGTCGCTTAACCTTCAAAAAAGCCGCCAGAGCATACTGCAATGATTGATCTTCACGAATATAATAAACATTCTTGTCCATCACCGTGCTGGCACGATGCGACTTTGCCTTTTGCCCAATTGTCAATAAATCTTGTATATACAACACGCCAACCACATGATCGATATCGCCCTGGATAACTGGAAACCGACTATAGCCTTTCTTATGCAGATCATCAAGTACCAGTGGACCCAGCAACTCATCGTGAGACACCGCCTCAATCATGCTGCGTGGAGTCATCACCGAAGACAACGGGACATTTGCAAAATTGAGACCATTAACGATCAATTGCTTCTCATCCTTCGATAATACATCGCCCGACCGCTCGACCATCTCTAACAGCTCCTCTTTCGACTCAATGTCATATTCATCATTTGGTGTCGGTGCAACCGAATAAATCATCCGAAACATTAAGGGGTGTTTTTCTATAAATGCCAGTATTTTCCCCTCGTACTTTTCATATAATTTTTGTGAATACCGCTGCCACAACGACACTCGGGCAATTGCCCCCGCTTCTAGTGCAATTAAAAACGATACCAAAAATCCAACCGCCCAGTGAAATAACTCCACGCCTAACACGCTTAAAATAACTAGTAGAATAGCAGTCAAAACCCGCTGCAGAGAAAAAATATCCTTTAACAGTGCGTGACGTTTCAGTAGCAGTTCCGCTTCTTTATCTCCACTACGAGCCCGCCTCTTCAGCTCAAATCTACTATGCGACGACAGCTGAGGATGGATACCCAAAACTACCAACAAAACAACTAGAACGATAACATAAGCCGCCGCAAGCACAAACATCATAGTTTCATTGTACCTCATCTTATGCTATAATTGCCAGAGTAAATTGGAGGAGTTATGAATAAAAAAAGCTGGTTTGTTTTTGGCATTATTGTTGTAGCGGTTATCGGTGGCATGGCGTACATATCCACCCAAAATCGTCTCAATATTAACGATGTCAATACTGAGTCATTAAATAATATTGTCAAAGCAGAGAGTCGCAATGGTAATATTGCCGATCACACTTACGGCAACACAAACGCAAAAGTTGTGGTTATCGAATACGTCGATTATCAGTGTCCTGGCTGTAGCACGGCAGCACCAAAAACCAAGCAAGTTGTTGACACCTATAAAGATAACGTCATGCTGATTTTCCGCAATTTCCCAATCGCCAGTTCTCATCCTAATGCCCGTGCGGCGGCAGCGACAGCCGAGGCGGCGGGCTTGCAAGGTAAGTTCTGGGAAATGAACGAGCTGTTGTTTGCCAATCGGGACAACTGGAACAATGCCGAAATCTCCGAGCGTGATGCCATCTTCAAGTCGTACGCCGAACAGCTACAGCTTAATATTGATAAATACAAGACCGACATCGCCAGTGCGGCTGTAAAAAGTAAAATTGACTTCGACCTGGCTATCGGACGCAAGCACGGCGTTACCGCCACTCCATCTTTCTACGTCAACGGACAGGCCGCAAAGATGGACGACAGTGGCTCAATCGAATCATCGGTTAAAGACGCTCTAAAGAAAGCTGGCGTTCAACTTTAAATTATCACCATACCAAAACCCCGCTCCGGTGCCTTGGAGCGGGGTTTATTTTATAGTCGTCCCTATTCTGTTGTCAAAAGAGCGACTGCACAAATCTACTGTGCTATGTATGTTTGCCATTCGGCAGGCACCACATCCACTGCGATCTTTTTGCGTCGTGATGACACAAAGTTGATTGCGATTGGCATGTGTTTGTACTCCTTGTACTTATGTGCAGCCTCACGCGCTTCGACCTTTATTACTATTCAGCAATTTAATGCTTCGGCGCGAGACACGCTAACCATGATAACAGAACGAATCTACCACGTCAAGCAAAGGCGATATGCTCCAGACTAACTCTTGTGGATAACTCTTCGCAAGCCCAGATATGCACCACCGAAGATTACAGCCAGGCTCGCTGCCACCAACAGATAGACATTATCACCTGTCTTGGCCAATTTCTTAACATCAACCAGCTTATATTCAGCCCGCTTTTCCTTAATTGTGATTGTAAGCTGTTTCGTTTCGCGATAAACCTTACCTAATCTATCGGTTATTTCAACCTCAACACTATAAACACCCGATGAAAGATTATCAATTTGCCCTGGCGGCAACATCCACGTACCGTCTCCGTTATTAATCGCCTCGTACCATTTTCCATTAATCTTCAAACGGATCTTAGCGTCTGGCTTATTAACCCTACCAGTCAAGCCTGGCGAAACCGTGTCGCCGTCAGATGTTGTCAATGTGCCGCTTGGCTCCAGCGTGTCAATGATCAGACCCGCCTTAAATAAACTCAAGAAAGATTGACTTGTTGTAGCTACACCGTCAGACAGATCAGCCGTTGCCATAAACGTCACATCGTACTTACCGTCAGGCAGTGGACCGAATCTAAAACCGCTATTAGCACTGTCAATTATCAATTTTCTCTGCCGGTCGGTATAAAAGTTAATATAATCTTTACAATTTTGAGCTAGCGGAGGTGTTGAATTATCAAAACGATATCCAATAATATTACCATCAGCGTCCTTTATTGGGACATATTTCCTGAGATATGTATTCTGATTCGTATCGCAAAGTGCCAATACTTTTTCTAATGACGTGTTCTCATACTTGTCTTCGCCGCCCAAAATCTTATTAAAGTTCCTTAAGGTCTCAGGACTCATGCTGGTACGCATCGCATAATCGGCGTATTCTTCAGCAGAGGTTACAGCACGCAACCTGGAACCCGTCGCATTCCCATTAACTTTCCAGGTTGGATCGTCATAGATGAAAGCATAAGGCTTTACTAAACCGTTGCCGCCAGATGGCTCAACCCTTGCCAGGAACACTGTTCCATTTTTAACATTCTCTCCTGGCACCCCATTTGGTATGTTCGGCAAAGTATTGTCGGTAACGACAGTATTGTAATTTATTTTTGGCTCAACAACCTTTATGGCACCCTTAAATGTATGAGTAAAGGTCAGACCCGTAACAGAATCAGTAACTGAAAGCGTTAAGTCATGAATACCAAGTTTAAAGGTATTTTCTTTAAGCGACAAACTGCCTGAATGATAGTTATAGGTTGCGTTAACCTCTTGATCGCCAACTTTTACTTTAACTACGGCTGGTCTCCTCAACATGCTTGAACGAAACAACCTGTGAGTTTCGAGGCTTTGTATATCTTGTGCGGCTATTATCCGATCACTGTCATTAAACTCCTTACAATCCGAGAAAACCGTTTGTATCTTCCCGCCGATTTCGCTAGTACTACCGTCAGGAGCAGTCGCTGTCGCCGTAACGTTCACCGCTCCAGTCGGGAATGTGAAGTTGGCATTGCCGTCATTATCCGTAGTAACCGTCTCACTACCAAGATAGTTCTCTGCCTGCAGCGGCGCACCAACATACCATGGAGTGTTCGAATAATAATCAATCACAAAAGTAGTGTTTGGCGTCGAGTTAAACTTTTTTACTCCATCCTGCTGAGAATTACTACATTTATCAACTAGCTCATAGGCAATTGGGTGGTTTTGAAAATTATTCGGCCCAGTATCGACATCTTTGTCGTCGTTTTCTACCCCACCAAAACCATGCCTGTTTGCTAAACTAATGCCAGATTGAGTATTTTTATAAATACTATTTTGGCGAATCGTATTGCCAGTTGTCGGTGAGTCAACGCTCACACAGCTTCTCGAAACACTACAGCCTGGCATAACTTGTACTCCAGTGCCACCGCTGTAAATTGAGTTCTTGGTAATTTGGTTATTTTTTGAAACGTCACCTTCAATTGATACACCGATAACGTTGTCATAGATTTTATTATTTTTAACAACCGCACCGTCTGCTAGGGCCAGCTGAACGCCTCTTTTATATCCAGCTATTTCATTACCCGCCGATGGATCATCACCACCAATCACTAGTCCGTTTTTTATAATAGGATAGTTTTGCAGAGGATCAGGGACATCAATGCCATTCCTTTTTATATGACTTGCTTGCCTTATAACCTTACCACTCTTAGCGACACCGATTTTATTGCCCTGAACATAAAACTTATGCACTCCATTGTCTGACAATGACATTAAGAAAATACCGCTCATAATGCCACTCTCAATGTAGTTGCCTTCGCCCTGACCAGCACCACCTATATGGACATTCGTATTACCCCTGACATCTATTGCCCGAGAGCCATTTGGAGCTGGAGTCTCGACATCTGGCTTGAAGCCGATGATATTGCCGTAAATCCTCACCGGATTATCGCTCTCCGTACCGGCCTGATTTACCTGACCGTACATAATGCCCTCGCCTCTGTTGGCACTGATTACGTTACCTTCGCCATTCGCCGCACCGCCGATTAAGACCTCTCCACCACACTTTGCGTTACCGCCGCCGACACAGACCTCGATACCTCGACCTTCATTTCCAGCTGGGTTGCCATTCTTATCAACACCAATGTAATTGCCTTGGATTATACGCTTGGCAGTGACAGCGTTCTGCTTACCGATAGTTATGCCGCTCATCTTATTAGCAGCAATAATATTCCGCTGGTTAGCGGCTGGCCCACCAATCCTCACCTCGCCGTTGACGGCAATATTAATACCTTGACGAAAGTTTGGTGCTGGGGTTACTCCATCTGGCTTTAGACCAATAATATTGCCATAAATGTTTACCTTTGAGCCAAAATCATTATAATAATCAATTCCAGCACCCTTGTTATTCGAGATAACATTACCGCTAATCGTCAGCTCATCACAGCCGAGCGAAACGCCATTTGAACCATTTGCTATATCATCCCCTTCTTTAGTTACGCCAATGTAGTTATCTTTAACTGAAACGTTACTACAAACATTCTTTTTAGTGGTAGGATTCTGACGAACGTCTCCAGATATACCATATCTTACAGCATTTCCCACAACGTTCTGTGTAATATTTACATTATTGGCTGAATAACCAAGATAAACCGCTGTATCAGTTTTAGCAAGTGAAGTTCTGCCATCTTTACCCACGCCAATATAGTTATTTTTTATTGTCAGATTTTCCGCATCTTCCACCCTCAACAACCCAGCAACAACGTTCCTGTCATCAGCAGAATCACCACCGATAACTCCGTTGTCGGTCGTAAAGCTACGGATTGCCGGTGCACTCACCGAGGCCAGTGCCGATGTTAGCCCAGATATAGTAGTATTAAGATAATTACCCCGTATTTTCAACTTCGGAACCTTGTTACTCCAACCAGAATCGATGGCGGATTGGGTATGCTGAGCTATGATATTTTTATAAACATCAGCACCTGATGCATTACCGAGCCCGATACCCCTACTACAAGAACCTGAGTTGCTTGTGTTACGTAGCTCAGTTACGCCATCTGCCGCCAATCCAATTATGTTCCTATGCAGACGTGGATTATTCGACGCACCAGCAAAGTTTACCCCGTAACAACCACCATTACCACTAATCAGGTTATTCTCAATCACTATATCGTCTGTGTTCAGCTCAATGTAAACACCAGCCGACCCGTCAGTACTTTCATGAGTAGCATACGAAACACCATCGGCATGAGTACCGATGTAATTACACGACATCGTCACATTAGATGCTGCGATATAGACATTATTACGCTGCTTCGGATAAGGGCTTGTGCCGCGAGATCCGTTAATAGCCATGCCGCGAACACTTGACTTATTGGCCGTTTTTGCAAAATAAAAGACATTGGTACGCTGTGTGGGGTTAATGTTGATCGCTGTAACCTCAATCTTGACAGTGTGTGGCGTATTATTGTCAGCGATACCACCACCAGCTGCAGCTTTCACCAGCTCACCACACGAAGATCCGGGCTGCGTCATACCGTCAATTGAGACTGGCTGAGTAATTTCTGGCAAAGCCGTCGCCAGAGTTATGGTATGCACCTGAGGACTTGCTGGATTGGCGCTAGGAATATTGAAGACGATTTTATTTGGATCATTTTCAGTCGTAGCGTTTGCATTTGAATCAGTAATAGCCTGGCGTAATGAACCAACCCCACTGTCGGCCGTGTTAGTTACAGTAAAGACCTGGCCAGCAGCGTTAGCCGTCTGCATTAAGTGTAGCGAGACAAACGCCATACTGAGTACGGCCATCGAAGCAATCGATACGCCGAACATGTACTTTACGCCAGACCAACGACCCCTTCGTATATTCATAAAACCCCTATAATGCTTACTTTTTGATTACCGATATTTGTAAATGATTATACGGGAAGTGCTTATGCTGGTCAATCATGCACGAGCGTTATCATCTTAAAATAAGCGAGATCGTCTTGCAATAATATAACCAAGCAGCATCAATACAGCCGTAAACCCGACAATACTGAGATAAGCCCAAGGCTCATGCTGAAATGGTAAAGCGATATTCATGCCGTACATGCCATAAAAAACATTAGGAATCGCCAGAAGAATTGTCATGGCGGTGAGTACTTTCATTCGCTGATTCAGGACATTATTAGAGATGGTTGAATAGGCGTTTTGAATACTGGATATCGTATGAACGCTGGAGCTAATTGCTACTAAAATCTGTTGGATATGCAGGTCAATGTCCTCAAAGGACTCCAAATCCCGTGGACGGAATACGCCACGCCGATTTTCTCGCAGCTGTGCCACCACCCTAGACAGCCCCTCGAGACTGCCACGATACTCATTAAGGCTATCTTCGATCGCCACGAACTGAATGAAGTCAGCATTTTTCACCTCATGCCGATTTAATCGCCGTCGAGCCCCGCCAATTCTTTCAGTCAACGAATGAACACGCCGCTCATATTCTGCGATGATGTACGCCAGGTGAGAAGCGATAATGCCAGCTGGACGATCAGTCGTTGTCGTCAAAAGGCTAGCGATGTCGAGCGGCGAAAAAGTCTTCTGTGCCGACATGGTAATATAATGATTTGGGTGATTTATTAATAGCAACGGAACAGTCTTTGCTGAATCAATCGCCCCAAACGGCACACGCACAAAAATATATGAAATGCCAGCACTAAACTCTATCCGCGGCAGCTCGTGAACATCCACTACATCACGAATTATATTAGCATCCAGCGAGAACTCATCAGCAATTGCCTGAATATCAAGCGACCCGCCATCAATATGCACCCAGCAGTTCGCATGCATTTTATTCACCTGAGTTAACGACTCACGGGTCGACCGACGCTCAAAGTATCCCACCGTCATATGATTATTATACAATATCTCGTCCCGTAAATGTCAATTATCGACGACGCAAAAAATAATAACCAATCATAAACGCCAGAACCACGCTAACACCAGTAATCAACCAAAACATAATTGGACTATCAGCACCAGGCACTGGCACGTTCATACCGAATAAGCCAGCCACCATCGTCGGTATAGTCAATGCCACGGTAATCACTGTCAAAAGTCGAATCGTCTCATTTAAGCGAGTATCCATAACCGCTCGGTAACTGTCACGCACATTAGTGATGGTACGCAGCAACGATTTACAGCGAGCAATCACCTGCTCGAGATCAATGGAAATGTCCTCAACATCATCCTTATCATCAGCTTTGAGCCGTAACTTTTGTGTCGCCAACAACTTCTCGATTGACCAATTCATCGGAATCAGTGCGTCAAGATAATCATTTAATTTTCGTTCGTATTCAGCCAATGTCGCAATATCCTTTACTCTCAAGGTGTGAATGTCGTCGGTTGCCGCCCGCATTTGACGGTTAATCGTTGCCACGCGTCGCTGATACTGCGTCGCCACCGCATCGATCATCTCGACCAACATTTCAACTTGCCGATCAGTCCGCACCTGCACCTTATCAATAAAAGGCTGCCATAACCGCCCCAAGCTGTCGCGAGATACCGTCACGATATAATCCTGATTCAGGCAAAACAGAATTGGGGTTGTAAAATCATTAAAATCATCGTCCGTATCTGGCAACCGAGCGATCAAATACATCCAGCCGTCATCAAACTCCACACGCGGCACCTCATGCGGATCAAGTGCGTCGCTAATAAGATCATGGTCAATACCAAGCGTCAATAGTTCCGCAATCTCTTCTTCATGCGGTCGCTCACACCGAATCCACGAACCAACCCGCAAAGTCTCTCGAGATTGAAGCTGCTGATTTTCTGCACTTGAATGAAGGTATTGTAGCATTTTATTTTTATACCATAAAAAATTAAATAGTGCAACTGACCACCTCAAGCGGCAGCCAGTTGCCAACATTTATATTCGCCTAAGAGCTAACGCGTGTTCCAGCAGTACCACTAATCGCCTCGGCAGTTTTCTCGAGCGAGGTAATAATAGCCGTACGGCCGCCACCGGCCGCCAAGAAGCTCAACGCCGCCTGCACCTTTGGTAGCATTGAACCAGCAGCAAATTGACCATCATCAATATGCCGCTGCAACTCTTCGACAGACACTTCGCCTAGTGCCTGCTCATCAGGCTTACCGAAGTTAACTTTCGCAGCGTCGACTGATGTTACGATCAATAAAGTATCCGCACCAAGCAGGTCAGCCAGCTTGGCAGCACCAAAATCCTTATCAATCACTGCAGCCACGCCCTTTAATTGCCCAGCTTCGTCTTTGAGAACCGGAATGCCACCACCGCCAGTCGAAACAACTGTCACGCCAGCCTGCACCAATGCTTTAATAACATCAGCCTCAACAATAGTTTGTGGCTTTGGCGACGGCACAACACGCCGCCAGCCGCGACCAGCGTCTTCTTTGACGACATAGCCACGCTCATCAGCAACTTGACGAGCTTCCTCTTCTGAGTAGAATGGACCAATCGGTTTAGTTGGATTAGCAAAAGCTGGATCGCCAGCGTCAACTACAGTTTGCGTCACCACGCTGACTGCGTGATGCTTCATATTATTACTGACAAAAGCGTCATGAAGAGCTTGCTGCAACCAAAAGCCGATCAATCCCTGGCTCATAGCACCAGCATCCTCTAGCGGTAAGGTTGGCACATCTTCGGTATTAATCGCTTCTTCGTGCAAGACGATATTGCCAACCTGCGGACCATTTCCGTGAACGATCGCCACATTATGCCCAGCCTGTATTAACGGCAAGAGTTGCTTAACTGTGTCATCAGCGACACGCTGCTGCTGTTCAGACGAGGCTTCGCCCTGCTTCTGCAGGGCGTTACCTCCGAGTGCAACGACAATAGTTCGCTGCTTATCCATAGGCTATCCTAATACTCCAAAGGCAGCAATGACCGCAACGCTGATGATTGCGAAAACTGCCATGATTGGTGCTGAACGTTTTAGCCATGCACGATATGAAACACCAGCAAGTGCCAAACCACCCATCAAGGAAGCGATGGTTGGCGCCATCATGTTGATCAAACCTGAAGCGGTTGCAAAGGCAGCCACCATGATCTCTTTGCTGGAACCAACCAGGTCGGCGATTGGTGCGATGACTGGCATGGTTGCTGCTGCCAAACCTGACGATGATGGCACGATAAATGACATTGGCAAGTAGAACAGATATGCCAAGACACCGACAACGCTACCACTAGTTCCCTTCAGGAATGATTCACCCCAATTAATAACAGTGTCTTGAATCTCACCATTAGCCATGATGACAGACACACCAGTTGCCACCGCGATGATCAAAGCGACTGGCAGAATGTCTTTCACACCGTCAATAAAAGCGTTGACCGGGACAACTTCTTCTTTCTTGAATTCTCTATAGTAAATTGCGGTGATGATGATTGTTGAAATCAAGAACAGTGTCGTAATCTCGCTAAACAACCATTCACCAAACGGCACGGTGTGAATTACACCAAGCACTGGACCGACATACGGCAGATCTACGACTTTATTGAACACGTCCGTAAAGAAGGTGATGTTCCAACTTCCCCATGGGATGAGGGAAAGAATCATCAACACAAAGGTGATAGCAAAGACAGTCATGACAACTTTGCGTGCTGCAGTGAACTTTGGTATGTTTTCCATATCCAGAGCAGCAACGGTTGGTTTATGACGCGCATCTTCTTTGTATTTGCCAGC
>DAIQMM010000006.1:0-13057 GCA_036788915.1 Nanosynbacter sp.
GCGTTAGCAGGAGAGGTGGAAAAAAAGTAGTCTCTGCTCATATTGTGCCAGATAGTTTTATTGGTTCAATTAAGGGAGCCAAATATTGGAAGCCTCTGGGTAGGATGTGGCTGAAGTTTTTCTACAAGAAAGCGGATTTGGTTTTGGCCTGCTCTGGCATGGTTGCCGATGAGCTTATAAATGACATGAACGTTCCTAGAACTAAGGTTCTTTACAATACAATCGATATGTCGAGGTATAAACATTCGGCTGCAGAAAAGAAGCTAGCTAGAAAGAAGCTTGGCCTTAAGGACAATGATTTTGTAGTGATGGGAAATGGTCAGGTCCAGCCGCGAAAACGCCTCGACATTCTGATAAAAGCAGCTAAAAAAATGCCAGATGTCAAGTTTTTCTGGGTGGGAGGCATTCCATTTAAGAATCTAGGGGCAGATTATCATGCTATGCAAAATATGATAAAGAGTGCTCCTGAAAACCTTACGGTGACTGGTGTTATTCCTCTGGAGGCTGTTAAGGATTATTATGTGGCTGCCGACTTGTTTGTACTTCCTGCTATGCAAGAAAACCATCCTATGTGTGTATTGGAGGCAGCAGGTGCTGGATTGCCGATTATTTTACGAGATATTCCTCAGTACGATGATACGTTTAAGGGCGATGCTGTTATGGCAAAAACAGACGATGAGTTCTTAGATTTGATTGATTTACTTCGTAAAGATAAAAAGGCTTATAGTAAAGCGTGTCTTGGAGCTGAGAAAATTGCCAAAAGGTTTGACAGTAGTGCTGGTGCTGAACGATTAGTCGAGTTTTATCGGTCTTTGATATAGATGGTATAATGAGAATATGAAGATAGGACTTTTTACGGATAGTTACCGGCCGTCTATTAATGGGATTGTTTATGTAGTCGAATCGCTGAAGCGTGAGCTGGAGGCTTTGGGCCATGAGGTTTATGTTTTTTGTCCTGCGAAGTCCATTAGTCCATCTAAGCAGGCGGAACTTCTGCATGAGGATGACAATAGTCGGATCGTTCGTTTTCGTTCTATTAAAGGAGCGTTTTTTGATGATTATGATACGTCGGTGTTCTTTCCTCCTGTGGTGCAGCGTCAAATTACCAATATGAATCTGGACGTTGTTCATATCTTTACGCCGTCGCAAATTGGATTATTGGGCGTGAAGGCGGCGAAGAAAAATAACATCCCGCTTATTATTCAGCACTGTACTGATTTATATGAGTTTGTTGACCACTATCCAGCGGTTCTGCCGGGAGCACTGGCTTTGGCGGGAATTGTTTTTCCATTATCGGTCAAGCTGAACGGTCAGGATTTGTTAGAGGTTGCTAAGCTTTATCGTCCGCGTAATGGTGTGACAAAATGGAATAAAGATATTATTGAGCGCGTTATTACTATTCTATACAGCAAGGCGGACGCGGTTATCGCATTGTCGCGTAAGAGTCGCGACCAATTACAATCTTGGCAAACGGAAGATTATGGATATGATATCACTTTAATGCCAAATGGTGTCAACGCACTGCCGAAGCCAAAGTCTGAGCGGATAAAAGAGTTTCTAGAACAATGGGGTTTGAGAGAAAAAGATGAGGTATTTGGCTTTGTCGGACGCTTAGGTGAAGAGAAAAATCTACCAATTCTCATTGAAGCGTTTGATAAGTTCATCGCTCCAGCTAGACCGAAGTCGAAGTTGCTGTTTGTTGGTGATTTTGAATATCGTCAAAAATTGGAAGAGATGGCTGCTGAAACAGATTTTGCAGATAGGATTATATTTACTGGCGCTATGCCTCGTGAAGACTTGGGCGTGGCGTATAGTGTGATGAATGTATTCACCTTCCCTTCGTTAAAGGACACGCAAGGCTGGGTTCTTCATGAAGCGGCTCATGCCGGTAAGCCAATTGTAATTATCGACAAAGAGGTTTCAGAGGTAGTTAAAGACGGGGTTAATGGTTATTTTGCGGAAGACACTCCAGAAAGTGTAGCCGAGAAGGTGATTTCAATTCTAAAGAGTCCGAAAAAGCAGGCAGAGTTTAGTATTGAAAGTAAAAAGCTTGCTGGCAAATTTACTGAACGCAGTCAGGTCAAGAAGCTGGAGAAGCTTTATAAAAATTTGATTGAAATGCGGGAAAATCAGTAGAAGTTTTATCTGTTAGAGATTAGGCGTTTTGCTTCACGGTCTTGGTCACGGCGTTTAATCGTTTCGCGTTTATCGTATTTCTTTTTACCCTTGCCCAGTGCGATGGCTAGTTTTATAAACTTGCCTTGAGTTAATAATTTGGTTGGTATAATCGTCATGCCTTGCTTTTTGGCATCTGTAAAATGAGCAAGTTGTTTTTTGCTGACTAATAATTTTCGTGCCGAAGTGTCGACTGATCTGGCGTTTGCCTCGCCGCGAACATTTAATCGTAAGGAAAAACTGGCATTATTCAGCCATAGTTCGTTATTTCGTAAGCTGACAAAGGATCCTTTCAATTGGACATGCCCTTCTCTGGCGGCTCGCACCTCCAGCCCCGTCAAAACCAGACCAGCAATAATCTCTTCGTCAAGTTCATAGTCAAATCGAGCACGACGATTAACGATCGAGGCAGGTTGCTGCTTTTTGGTTTTTTTCGATTTGGACATAGGTATATTATAACAGATTTATCGTCATGAAGATGGAGGTGTATATTTGCCAGTCTTGGGGTTATATTCACCGGGCAATTGGGACATTAACGATATTGCACGATTCCTGGTCGCTTGAACTGCGGGATGGTTGGGCATTTTACTAGTCTTGTCCAGATTGGCAGCAATTTTAATCAGTCTTAGCAGTTCGGGGTATTCAGCAGCTGATTTTATAGCGTCTTTGCTGCTATTTGACAGGTGGGATATTAAGATGGCAGACAACATCTCTTTGTTTATCTCAGGAATATTTTCGTAAATAGATTGAAGTGTTTGTTTGGCTTGAATCAGGTTCTCGGCTAGGTTTTCAGATTTACCCAAAGAGCTGAGGTGATGTTTAAAAATATTTACTAGAGATTCCTGCTTTTCTCGTTTAGTGTCGATAGGTATGACATCTGCTAGCTCTTTACGGGTGGATTGTTCATTTTGTCGCCTGCGATATTCAAGTTTAGTGATTGCCCTTGATGCGAGACGTTTACTTGCGTCTTCTAGAGAGATAACGTTTTCTGCAGATTCCTTTGTCTCTGGCGTGTCTGAAAAATGGTCCATTTTATTATTATGCCACACAAGGAAATAATTACAATATAAACCGTCATTTTTGTTCACTTCTTTGCTATACTGGACAGATGATTGCTGATATTCACATCACCGAGAAATCATTTGGCGATAAGATTCTGATGACTAATGTGGCTTTTTCTATTGATGATGGCGAGAAAATCGGTGTAGTTGGGCGTAATGGTATCGGTAAGTCGACGCTGTTTGGCATCATGGCGGGTGTGGATACGGATTTTGGCGGTGAGGTTGTTTTCCGACGCGGCCTGGTGGTGGCGGCAACCATGCAGGAGCATCATAATCTTGGCGATATCAGCGTAATGCGTTACATACTTCGCGGCTTGCCAGAATATACACACTTGAAAGATATTATCGACACCTACCCTGATAAAATGGGCGACAATATGCGGCTGATTACTGAATATACCGACGCATTGGCACGTTTTGAGCAGAAAGGCTTTTATCAAATTGAGGAGAAAATTAGGCGTGAGTTGGACGGATTTCAGTTGTCTGGGCTGGCTGATCGGCCGTTGTCTTCCCTGTCGGGCGGTCAAAAGCGGCTGATTGAAATTGTTAAAATTATGCATTCGCAGGCGCAGCTGGCACTGATTGACGAGCCGACAAACCATATGGACTATGTGGCGAAGCAGCAATTTATCGACTGGATGAAGAATGCAAAAGAGGCGATGCTGATTATTACGCACGACCGAGATGTCCTCAAAGAAGTGGACCGAATTATTGAAATAAAAGACGGCACAAGTGTTAGCTATCGTGGTAATTACGACGCTTACTTAAAGCAGAATGCGACGCAGACGGCGGCAGGAATGAACAATTTTGAGCAAACCGAAAAGCGGATTGCTAATTTGCGACAGAAAGTTTTGGACTATCAGAGACTTAAGGAAAAATCTCGTAACCCGAGTACGATTCAGCGGTTTAAGCGGCTGGAGGATGCTGCTCGTAATGAGCTGGCAGAGCTGGAGTCCATAAAGCGTCCGAGTTTTTGGATTGACAAAGAATCGGTGGATACGCTCAATTTTAAGGCAACTAAACAATATGACAGATTTAAGGCAAAGAATATTCGCCTCAATGTTCGCCAAAACGAGTCGCGGAGTAAACATGTTTTGATGCGGGCGACGGATGTGGCGATGGGCTATGGTGATAAGATTTTGTTTGAAGGTGTGAATATTGATTTGAGAGAGGGTGAATCTGTGGAGCTGCGGGGTCGTAACGGTGCTGGTAAGACTACGCTGATTCGGGCGTTGCTTGGGCTGAGCGAACCTGTTATTTATAGTGGTGAACTTTTCCTAGATCCGCAGGTGCGAGTCGGTATTTATGAACAAGAGATTAACGAAAAATATCTTAATCAGCCGCTCGGCGAGGCGATTGAGCGTGTGTATCTTGACCGTAATTTACCAGTTTCCGAAACTGTTGTTCGTCAATTGTGTGCCGATTATCTATTCACTGACGCCGACCGCTCTCTTCCGCTTGCTCGACTGTCGGGTGGTCAGAAAGCACGTTTTCAGATCATCAGCATGCTGGCGAATGACCCACAGCTGCTTATCCTTGACGAGCCGACAAACCACTTGGACTTACCGAGTATCGAGGAATTAGAAAATGCCCTTGCTAAATATCAAGGTGCCATTCTTTATGTTAGCCACGATGAATACTTCCGCCATAAGCTGGGTGGCGAAGTAGTCCAAATTGGTCCTGCTTAATTGATGTCAGGAAGATAATTTATTCGCTAATTAAACCATTCTTGCGTAGCAGATCCTGCAATTTTGGTCGGTCAAAGCCAAGCACCAATTCTCCATTGATGTCGGTTACCGGCACACCTTGGAAGTTGCCGCCATTTTTATTTAGCAATTCTTCCTTAGCTGCTGGCTCTGCCTCGATGTCTTTTTTGATAAAATCAACGCCCAGTTTTTGCAGCCATTCCATTTCCGTGTGGCAAAATGCACACCATGCCGTGCTGTAAACGGTTACTTTTGCTTGATGGGTTGTAGTTGTGTCTTCGCTCATACTTCTCTCCTTAATATGGTAATGATTATAGCAAATTGATTGTGTTAATAAAATAGTCGATTTTATTGACAGCGTCTGGTTAGGTGCCAACCCTGGCAGATTTGGCAATGATAAACGCCGAGGGTTAATTCTGGGTGCAATAGTTCCTGCGTGTCAGCGGCAGCAGAGGCTTGTTTTTCTGTCAGAAAGCGTCGCTTTTGTCGACACGTTATGTTTGCAGTCAAGGTTTGCTGCGGCATGCGGTAACTCTTTTGCTGATTTTTTACATAATTTCTGCGAGGCATCTTGTAAAATAGTATAACAGGCTGCTATGATGAGAGTAATGGCAAAAGAACCTATTGCTGAAAGTGGTAAGAATAATGAAGCCAACAACTTTGGTGTAATTTTTGCGACTATTGGCGACACGACATGGCGTATGTTTGTTCCCACGGTCGGTTTTACTTTGCTTGGTGTCTGGCTGGACGGTGTTTTTGGCTTAAAGCCTTGGCTAATGTTCGGTGGCATCCTGATTGGTTTTTTGGGAGCGTATGCTCTGGTGGCACATCAAATGGGTATGATTAAGAGGAAGGATGAGCGGCGATGATGCAGATGTTCGCGAGTGCTGGACCGCACATATCAATTAAGGCTGATGAAATATTTGTAGTTGGCGGCGTGTCGGTTACCAACTCTGTGCTACTTGGTGCGTTTGGTTTGCTGGTTTTGGTGTGGCTATTATTCCGTACTCGGGCGGCGGCACTGGGCAAAAAGAAAGCCAACTTTGCTACTCGCTTGGTTCATTGGGCTTTTGACGGTCTATATAATACCGTTCGTCAAGTTATTCCAGATGAAGAGTGGGCTCGACGAGTTGCACCACTTTGTGTCACCATCTTTTTCTTTGTTCTTGCTCAATATTGGCTCGGGCTGCTGCCTGTTGTTGGTCCAGTAACTGTCGGCGAACACCACACTCCCCTACTCCGTGGCGGGGTGGCGGATCTGAATATGACTTTTGCTTTGGCTATCGTTACGATCGTCGCAGCACAGGTTTACGCCTTCAAGTACCTTGGCTTTAAGGGAAATATGGGGCGATATTTTGTAAATCCGCTGAAAGATCCGATCATGGCTTTTGTCGGTATTTTGGAGTTGGTGGCGGAGTTCTCTCGATTGTTAGGTTTGAGTTTTCGTCTGTTCGGCAACGTTTTGGCGGGCGAGATTTTGTTGATTATGATCGGATTTTTGACGCAGTATGTCTCTCCAGTGATGTTGCAGCCGTTTTACTTGTTCGAGCTATTTATCGGCGGTATTCAGGCTTATATTTTCTTCATGCTATCGACCGTGTTTATTTCCCTGGGGCTGGCTCACCACGACACGCACGAGCCAATTGAGAACGCTCATTCACCTGTTGAACCGACAAAATTGGCAGCAGAGAATGATTAACATAAGTATAATATAAGGAGAATATCAATCATGGAAGCACTTGCTTTTACCCTAACTTACGCAATCCCAGCAGCATTTGCCGCAATCGGCGCAGCAATGGTTGGCTCAGCAGCAATGAACGCAGCTGGTCGCAATCCAGAGAAGATTAACGATCTACGCACCATGATGATTCTTGGTATTTCATTCATCGACGCTTTGGCGATCATCGGTTTCGTGGCTGCCATCGTCGGCAAAGTTATGTAGTTTGAGAGGTAAATTGTGGAGACTATATTGACACAATTTGCGAGTGCCGAGCCCGCTCAGTCTGACCTGTTCGGGTCTTTGGGAATTGACTGGAAAATGTTGATTTTGCAGACGATTGCCTTTTTGATCCTTTTGGCGGTTTTACGCAAGTGGGTGTATCCGCCGCTGGTGGCGATGCTAGAAAAACGCGAGAAGGATCTGCGAACTGCTGATAAAGCTGCCAAGTCGGCACGCGAAAACGCTGATAAGGCGGAAAAGATGACTAATGAGTTGATGCGAAAAGCTCGAGCTGAGGCTAATGATATTGTGGCTGCAGCTCGTGAAGAAGCAACCGCTGTCGTTGAGCAAGCCGTCGCTAAAGCAACCGTCAAGTCGGAGACTATCATCAGTGCGGCACAGGCGGAAATCGCCAAGGAAGTCGAACAAGCCAAGAAAGCATTGCACAATGAGACGCTGGAATTGGTGGCTGAGGCGACTGGCAAGGTTTTGAACGAAAAGGTTGATACTAAGACAGACGCCACGCTGATCGCAACTGCGGTCAAGGAGGTTGCCTAGTCATGGCGCGGACGCTTCGGCGAAAGTTGGCGCAGCATGCGGCCGAGCGGTTGCTGGCGGGCGACGCGGCGGTGATTGATGAACTGGCGGCACTGATCGTCCACGAGCGGCGCGAGCGAGAGGTTGATCTGTTGGTGCAGGATATTGAGGCGGAATTGGCTGAGCGCGGGACAGTTGTAGCGACGGTGGAAAGTGCAAGAGCGTTGGATCTGGCGACAAAGGATGAGATTAAAAATCTATTGTCGTCTAAAACAAACGCCAGCGACCAAGATATTAACGTGTTACTGCGTGAATCAATTGACCAAGCGCTCATCGGCGGTTTCAAATTACGGACACCAACCGCAACACTGGACGCGACAATTGCCAAGAAACTAAACGACTTGCGGGCGAAGAAAATCTAGGAGGAAAAATGAGCAAGATTGATGTGACAGAACTAGCCAAAAGCCTGCGGGAAAAAATCGCGCAGCTGGAGGCGACGGAAGGACTAGAGGACGCTGGTGTCGTCATCCGCGTCGGTGACGGTGTGGCGTGGGTGCACGGCCTCAGTAAAGCTGGCTACAGCGAAGTGCTAGAAATTGAGACTGATGGCGGCACAGTGGAAGCCTTTGCGCTAAACTTGATGGAAGATGAAATCGGTGCGGTGATCCTCGGCGGCGAAGAAAAAGTCAAGGCTGGCGCCAGCGTTCGCCGCAAGGGTGCGGTGCTGGATGTACCAGTTGGCAAGGAGTTGCTCGGTCGGGTGGTTGATCCGTTAGGTCGGCCGCTGGATGGCGGACCGGCTATCAAGACCAAGCAGCGTGGGCTGATTGAACGCCCAGCCATCGGCGTGATGGGCCGCAAGTCGGTGCATGAGCCGCTGATGACCGGTATCATGTCAATCGACGCTATGTTCCCAATCGGTCGCGGCCAGCGTGAGCTGATCATCGGTGATCGCCAGACGGGAAAGACGGCCATTGCCATCGACACCATGATCAACCAGGCACGGCAAAAGACCGGCGTAGTCAACGTTTATGTGGCTATTGGACAGAAATTATCAAAGATTGCCAGGTTGGTTGACCGCCTGAAAGAAGAAGGCGTGATGGAGCAAACCATCGTGGTGGCGACTAGCCCATCGGACGCGGCTTCCCTGCTGTACCTTGCGCCATATGCCGGCACCGCCATGGGTGAATATTTCCGTGACAACGGCGGCCACGCGCTGATGATTTATGACGATTTGACCAAGCACGCCGTGGCCTACCGCCAGATGTCGCTCTTGCTGCGCCGTCCACCGGGACGTGAGGCGTATCCTGGTGATGTGTTTTACCTACACTCTCGCCTGCTGGAGCGTTCAGCTAAGTTGTCAGATGAATTGGGTGCTGGCTCACTGACTGCCCTGCCGATCATCGAGACGCAGGCTGGCGATATCTCGGCGTACATCCCGACCAACGTGATTTCCATCACCGACGGTCAGATTTTCCTGGAGACTGATCTGTTCTACCAAGGTATTCGCCCGGCGATTTCTGCTGGTTTATCGGTCTCCCGTGTTGGTGGTGCTGCCCAGACCAAGGCGGTTAAATCAGTTGGTGGTAACCTGAAGTTGGGCTTGAGCCAGTTCCGTGAATTGGCATCATTTGCTCAGTTTGGCTCGGACCTGGATGATGCGACCAAGGCGCAAATTGATCGCGGTCAGCGCTTGACTGAACTTTTGAAACAGCCGCAATACCAGCCGATGAGTGTTTGGGAACAATTTGTCAGCATCCATGCGGTGACTAGCGGTGCGTTTGACAGTGTGCCGGTTACCAAGATTAAGGAAGCACAAGCTGCCCTGCTGACACAACTTTGGAAAAATAACAAAGACGCCATGCGTGAACTTAATAAGGGCGATAAGCCAACTGACGAGCAACTCCAGGTTATTGATGAGGCAACCAAAGTTGTGGCGAAAGGATTTGGTGCGTGAAATTAAGACGAGATTCGCCTGAATTTGCGAAAGCTGCTAAATCCTACGGTGAAGCTATAGATAGCGCGAATGATTTTCAATTGGAAACGCATCGTCCAAGGATTTCTAGAGAGCAAGATTATTGGGTGATGTGGAAATCGGTATCTCGTCATGTTTTAAAGGCGCTGAGAAGACAAAAGAAACGCAGAGGAGAAAAGCATGCCTAATACTCGTGCGCTGAAAAATCGCATTCGCTCGGTGGATTCGACCAAGCAGATCACCAAGGCGATGCAGTTGGTGGCCGCCAGTAAGATGCGTCGTGCTCAAGAGGCGGACAAAGCCTCAGCTCCGTACACTAAAGCGGCTGAGGAGCTGCTGACTTATCTGGCTAGTCAAGGTGCGACTGATAATCACCCGCTGTTTAAGCGTCGCAAAATTACCAAACGCTTGATCATCGTCATCGCTAGTGATAAAGGTCTGGCTGGAGCGTATAATACCAACGTCTTGAAGAAGTATCTGGAGCTACTGAAGCGTGATGATGAGCGTGGTATTGAAAACTTCACTCTGACAGTCGGACGTAAAGCGTCGCAATTCGTGTCGCGTCTGAAAGACACCGAGGTGATCGGTAATTATGACGATCTGCCAGATCAGCCGACAGGACTTACCTTTCATACGATTTTAAATACGGCTACGGATATGTTTGAACGTGGCGAAGTTGACGCGGTAACGTTGGTTTATACCAAGTTTATCAGTAGTATTTTGCAAGTGGCGGAGATGGAGCGATTACTGCCAGCTGGTACGCAGACCTCTGTTGATCCGACGGAAGTTTCTAACAGCGTGGTTGAGGCTAAATTTGAACCGAGTGTTCCAGAGGTTTTGGACGTAGTGGCGAATCGTCTAGTTGGTGCCAGGTTGTTACAGGCGTTACTGGACGCTCGTGCTTCAGAGCACTCCATGCGGATGATGGCCATGAAGAATGCCACTGATAACGCTTCTGATTTGGTGGACGATCTGACGCTGGCGATGAACAAGGCTCGTCAGGGTGCGATTACCCAGGAATTGGCAGAAATTTCCGGTGGTGTGGAGGCGATGGAACAATGATAAAGGAGAACAAGATGGCAAAAGATTTAGGAAAAATTATTCAAATTGTTGGCGTGGTGGTCGATGTGGAGTTTCCACGTGACGTTAAATTGCCGGCAATTTATGACGCGTTGCATGTCAAGAATGGCAAAGAGACGCTAGTGTTGGAAGTAGCACAGCACCTGGACGAGCACACCGTGCGGACGATTGCTCTGTCGTCGACTGACGGCTTGGCTCGCGGTGCGGACGTGGTGGCGACTGGTGCGCCGATTTCTGTGCCAGTGGGTGCCGAGACTCAGGGGCGCATGTTTAACGTGGTTGGTGAAGCGATTGACGAGAAACCACAACCAAAGAGTAAAACCGCACCAATTCACCGCCCTGCTCCGGATCTGTCTGAGCAGTCGAACAAGACGGAGATTTTGGAAACTGGAATTAAGGTCGTCGACCTCATCGCACCGCTAGCCAAAGGTGGTAAAGCTGGTCTGTTCGCTGGTGCTGGTGTCGGTAAAACCGTCTTGATCACCGAGCTGATCAACAACATCGCCAAGTTCCACTCTGGTAACTCGGTCTTTGCTGGTGTTGGTGAGCGTACCCGCGAAGGAAATGACCTCTACTATGAGATGGAAGAAGCGGGCGTTCTAGACAAGACATCGCTGGTGTTTGGTCAGATGAATGAGCCGCCTGGAGCACGTTTGCGCGTGGCACTGTCGGGTCTAGCGATGGCTGAAGCCTTCCGTGACGAAGGTAAAGACGTGCTGCTGTTTATCGACAATATTTACCGCTACACTCAGGCTGGTGCTGAGGTATCGGCGCTGCTTGGTCGTTTGCCAAGCGCTGTGGGCTATCAGCCGAACTTGCAGCAAGAAATGGGTGCGTTGCAGGAGCGCATTACTTCGACGAAAAAGGGTTCGATCACCTCTGTTCAGGCGGTGTATGTGCCGGCTGACGACTTGACCGACCCAGCGCCAGCGACGACCTTTGCTCACCTGGACGCGACCATCGTGATGAACCGTGCTTTGACGGAAATTGGTATCTACCCTGCTGTTGACGTGTTGGATTCTAGCTCCAATTCGCTCGACCCAGAAATTGTCGGTGAGGAACATTACCGCGTGGCGCGCGAAGTGCAGCGAGTGTTGCAGCAGTACAAGGAATTGCAGGATATCATCGCCATCCTTGGTATGGAAGAATTGTCGGACGACCAGAAGCAAATCGTTGCTCGGGCTCGCCGCATCCAGCGTTTCCTAGCCCAGCCATTCCACGTGGCTGAGAAGTTTACTGGTAACCCAGGCGTATACGTCAAATTGGAAGACACTATTCGCGACGCTGCCGACATCTTGGCTGGTAAATACGATGACAAGCCAGAAAGCTGGTTCTACATGGTGCAAGGAACATTGGCCGACCAGGTAGCTCGCGACGCTGAAGCAGCAAAGCAATCAGAGGCAAAGAAGGACTAGCCTGATGAATTTGAAGCTAGTAACGCTCGGTGGTGTCAAGCTGGATGAATCTGTCTATTCAGTAACTATCCCGACGATTGACGGCGAGATTTCGGTGCTGCCGAGCCACGAGCCGCTGGTGACGGTGGCGAGGGACGGCGTCATCACTGTCCGTCGCACCAAGGAGACGCAGGAAGAAGAATTCTTCGCTATCTCTGGCGGCGTGGTAGAGATTGATCAAACGGGTGTGCGGATCTTGGTTGATGAAGCCGACCATGGCGACGACATCATCGAGGCGGAAACCCAGGCGGCACTAGAGCGAGCCATCGCAGCACGCGACAACGCCGACGACCAAATAGAACGCGAGAAAGCCAAACAGCTTATCGACCGACACATGGTGCGGTTGAAAGTGGCGGACTTGCAACGACGCAAGCGACGACGCTAGTGATTGTTGTATAGTTTATATTGATGTGAGAGTTATTACTCCTAATGCCGTAGATGCTTTAGTGTCGCATTGTTCTCCTAGGGGGCATTGAGCACATAAAAATTCGGGAGTAGTTTGTTCATTCTTATTGAGGGTTCTTAAAGATACCGAAACTATACCTCTTCTTGCTAATCTTTTCCGTTCTCTTGGTGACTTGTCATCTACGGATACCTGTAGCGGAAACGATTTTTCTAATGGGCAGGTTGCTGTCACATCTGTCTTTTTTGCGTAGTCTAATTCAGGGCTAACTTCTGTTCCCCAACCTGCGCGGGATAACTCTTCTATCACTCTTTCTTCGGCTTCTCTTCCTCTTTTTTGTGCTTCAAGGCCAATTTTTGGATTACGCATACTTTAATTATATCACAAATTACATATATTTGCAATAGTTAGCCGGGCTTCGTCGGTAGTTTTGCTGTGCATTAACTGTTCGCGCAGTTCTTTGGCGCCGTCAAAATCGCGGATGTAGATTTTGAAGAAGCGTTTGAGGGTTTCGTAGGGGCGGCCGAGGGTTGGTTGATAGTGGTCGAAGAGGCCAAGGTGGTAGTGTAGTAAGGCGATCAGTTCAGATTTGTGATGAATAGTTGAACCATCCTCTGCCTCGGAGTACTCTTTACGGGTGGCTTCGCCAGCCCGTGGCGTTCGGCTGACGGGGCTTGACGCGCCCGTCACAGTCTCCTCGACTGAGGATGGTTCAACTGGCTAACGC
>DAIQMM010000007.1:0-12366 GCA_036788915.1 Nanosynbacter sp.
AGGAAGTCTTTTTTCTTTTTCAATAGACAGATGTGATAAAAGATTTGCCAGAGGAGCGTTTTGATCTGAGTGATACTCCAATGGTTATGTTATTGATGATTATGGATTTGTGATTAGTTTTTCTTGGTGCTGACTGCTGGACGATAATTATGGTAAATAAAAGCAGTCCTCATGTCTAAAGGGCTGTTTTTATTCTCGAATCTCGCAGAAAACGAGAATTGTTTGTGGTGGACCTCATTATTTTGATAAGTTCCAACAGGTGCCGTCACTATGTGACTTTATTAGTATAATAAACAGTTGGTCAAATTGCAATATTTTATTCACAATGAAAAACTGTTTATGTAAATATTGACAAAGTATGAGCAGTATGCTATTATGTATGAGTAACACATATCATGTGTGAGATATAAAGGTGAGGGTTTCCACGAAATTATATGTGGAAATCTTTTTAATAACGGAGGAAAACTTCCATGGCAGGAACAAAAGCCGGTGGCCTGAAGGCTGCAGCAAAAAATCTCGCGAAAGACCCAGACTTTTACGCAAAAATTGGCCGTAAGGGTGGCCAAAACGGCAGGACGGGTGGTTTTGCTGCAAATCCAGCATTGGCACGGATCGCTGGTGCAAAGGGTGGACGTATCTCACGCCGCACTAAGAAAAAGGCTGAATAAAGCCGTCACATAAAAAAATAAGCTTCGCAGGACGAGGCTTATTTTTGTTTGTAGCGACGAAGCTGGCAGGTTCTCGCCTCATTTACTCGCCATTGAGATTGGCAGTGAATGCAGGAATATCGGTCTGTGCTTGATTGCAGTCCTACCGCACCGCACTCTGGGCAGACGCTGCGTACATGCAGCCATTCTCGGTAGGTGTCGAGTGTGTCCTGTACAATATCGTCTGTCATATTCAGACTTATGCTGTATCGTGGTGCTAATTTGACAGCGTACTCCCAGGCCGATCTCTCCATGTCAATCAGTGTAATATCTCTGTTGTATTTTGTATGTTTCAATTTGGCATGACCAATTTCGTGAAGCAATTGGCAGAAGTCTTGTGCCGAGTGTAGTTCTGGGTGTGTTATCGTTTGGCGACTTGGTGACCAGGAAAAATCATCTCCTTGTTCGAAGTTGATGTCTGGAAAATCGTGCTTAATGTCAGCGATGTTTAGTGATGGCATTGTCGTAGCAACCGTATAATACTATTTCTTCTGAGTGGGGTGCACTGATGATTTTTGGTACGGCAATACCTGCAGGCAATCGCTCCGCCAACAGGCCGTATAAAGTGTCAATGAAGTAATCCACGAACGAGCTAATGCTACCGCCGATAACGATGATGTCTGGCTGAGTAAAGGCCACTAACGGCTGTAATCCAGCAGCGATTCTTTCGGCGATATTTGACCACACTTCTGGTGGTGCAGCACTTGATAGATCGCCAAAGGTGGCATGAAGAGCTCGTCCAGAGGCGATATGTTCCCAGATGTGCGACTTTTCATTGTAAGGTACGATCATGTGCCCACCCTCGCAGTCGCTGAGTGATGGAATAATTTCGCCGTTCAGAACAACAGAGGTGCCAACGCCCGTGCCGATAGTTACGTATAGACCGCATCGTGGCATAGTATCTAGTCGGTGCATGCTGGCGAGTCCCGCCATATTGGCATCATTGGCAACGATAATATTTGCAGTGGGAAACCTTTCTTTTAGTAGGTTGCGAATCGGTACATCACGCCAGTTGAGGTTTGGACACCACAATGCTACGCCATCACGGACAACACCAGGTAGAGCGATTGAGATAGTGTCGAATGGCCGACCGTCCGCCACGAGATGAATATGATCGACTACTCGCTGTAAGTATTGGTCGATCTCCTTCGGCGTTGGAAACTTAACGACCTGTTCAGGGTAGCCCGCCTCCGTAAATCGAGCAACTAAAGTTTTTGTTCCGCCAGTATCCACCGCGATAATCATAGTTATATTATAGCATAACTCTTTATTTTGTGCTTATTTAATGATATAATAGACGAAATTGAGTGTGGAGTAATTATATGAATCGAGGACGACAAGCGGGATCTATTGGTATTTTTATCGTCATTGGGGCGATATTTATAGTGTCTGCGTTGGCGGTGTTGTATGGTGCACGGCATTTTTCATCACAACAACAGGAAACGCCAGTCGTTTCTGGTGAGTTAATCGCAGCTAATAATGATAAAGAGAGCGATCGGTCGGCTAGCCAATCGACCGATAGTTCTCAGCAGTCGCAAAAAAATGAGACTGAGAAGAATAATAGTCAGCCAGCTCAGTCAAGTGATCAGTCAAAAATAGATGCTCGCCAGGAATCAGCACAGGCTGGCGGAAGAGAGGATAAAGGTTTGCCGCAGACTGGTCCTGCAGACTCTCTTGCAACGGCCGTGATTTTTAGTGGCTTGACGGTCGCTACTTTGGTTTATGTGCGGTCTCGGCAGCTTATCTGATTGACTCTGATCTGATTATTGTGGTACAATAGACCTAATCTGCGGGATGTTTTTCAATTTTCCCCAAAGAATAATATCAAATTTAAGGAAGGGGTCTTTAGAAGACTTATGGCAAATGCCAATATTACAATGGACGACCTGCTGGCACAAGCAGGCGATACTATTAAACAGATTACCATCGGTGAGACGGTAAACGGAACAATTTTATCAGTTAAAAAGCATGAAATCCTGGTTGATCTAGGTTCTTTGGGTGTGGGCCTGGTGCCACGTCGAGAAGTTGGCTTTTCGAAAAATTATAGTGTTGGCGATGAGGTTATTGCTAGCGTAATTGAGCCAGAGCTGGAGAACGGCTACTCATTGCTTTCTCTGCGTAAGGCGGCAAAGGAGCGTGGCTGGGACGAGGTGGCTGCGAAACTTGAGAGTGGTGAGATTATTACAGTTGTGCCATACGACGCAAACCGTGGTGGTATGTTGGTTGAATACGAAGGCGTTCGCGGCTTCTTGCCTGTATCGCAGCTGTCGGCAGAGCATTATCCTCGCGTTGGCTCAAGTGATAAAGATGAGATTTTGCAGCGTTTGAACACATTGGTAAATAAAGAAATTAGCGTAAGGATTCTTGACGCTGATCGCAAGGCGAATAAACTGATCTTCTCGGAAAAAGAGGCAGTTAAGGAAGGTTTGGCTGACCGCTTTAAGAAGTTATCAGTTGGCGATGTTGTGAGCGGTATCGTTACTGGCGTAGTTGATTTCGGTGTTTTCGTGAATGTTGAGGGCATTGAGGGGTTGATTCACATTTCAGAGATTAGCTGGGAGCGGGTCAATAATCCAAAAGATTACGTAAAGGTTGGTCAGACGATTGAGGCAAAGATCATCGCAATTGATAAAGAACGCTTGAGCTTGAGCATGAAGCAGCTGGTTAAAGATCCTTGGCTTGATGAGATTGAGCAATTTAAGCCTGGCGACACCGTTGAGGGTACTGTAACGCGAATTACGCCATTTGGTGCATTTGTGCAGTTGAGCCCAGCAGTTGAGGCACTTGTTCATGTGTCTGAGCTTGGTGGTGACGGAACTGACCCAGAGAAAGTCTTTACGCTGAATGAACGCAAAGAGTTCGTAATTTTGGAGATTGGCAAGGAGAATCGTAAGATTTCATTGTCGCTCACTGACAAGAAGAAAAAATAATACAAATCCCCTGAAGCGTGGCCACGCCAGAGGTGAGAGGAGCTAATCGTGGCAGAAAAAATCGTCAATATTGCAGATTCGGTAACTGTCGGAGAATTAGCTGAAACCTTGGATTTATCGGTGACCACGCTGATTGGTGAGTTGTTTAAGAATGGAATTGCTGCAACAATCAATCAGCGGCTTGATTTTGAGACAGCACAGATTATCGTTGAAGAGCTGGGTTTGGACGTTGAGTTGGCACATAAAAAGACGACCATGGAGACGGTTCGGCGGACTCATCAGCTCTCAGACAAGGCGGTGCCGCGTCCGCCGATCGTAGCGGTGATGGGTCATGTTGATCACGGTAAGACTAGTCTGCTTGATGCGATTCTTGATAAAAAAACCGTTGATGGTGAGGCGGGTGGTATTACTCAACATATTAGTGCTTATCAAGCTGATCGCAAAGGTAGAATAATCACACTGCTTGATACGCCTGGACATGAGGCGTTTGCAGCACTCAGGCAGCATGGTGCGACATTGACCGATGTGGTGATTATCGTGGTGGCGGCTGATGATGGCGTAAAGCCGCAGACGGTTGAGGCGATTCGGTTTGCTCGCTCGGCGAATGCAAAAATTGTAGTTGCCATCAATAAGATTGATAAAGATACAGCAAATCCGCAGCTGGTTAAGACGCAGTTGGCATCAGAACATGGCTTGAATCCAGAAGAATGGGGCGGCGATACGGTGATGGTGGAAGTTAGTGCCAAGACGGGGCAGAATCTTGATAAATTGTTGGATATGGTGCTATTGGTGGCTGACATGGAGGATCTGCGTGCTGACGAGGACGCACCAGCTGAGGGGTTGGTGATTGAGGCTCACATGGAAGTTGGTCGTGGTGCGGTGGTTGGTCTGTTGGTTGAGCATGGGCATCTGCGACCAGGGCATTATCTGGTTGCGGGGACGGCCTATGGTAGAGTTCGTACTCTTGAGGACTTTCGTGGTAGGGCTGTTAAGGATGCTGGTCCAAGTACTCCAGTAAATGTGACAGGCTTTAAGGAGTTGCCACAGTTTGGTGATGGGTTTAAGATTGCCAAAAATGAGAAGGAAGCTAGGGCTGCTGCTCAGCAAATGAAGATTGAACAGGAACGAATGGCGGCAACGACTAACGTGACTGGTGCTGACATTTTGAAAATGATGAACCAGAAGCATGACGCTGAGGAGTTTAATGTCATCGTTAAGGCTGATGTGCAAGGATCTCTCGCTTCGGTGATGGATAGTCTGAAACTAATCGAGACGAATGGCGAGGTTAATTTGCATGTGGTTGGATCTGGTATCGGCAGCATATCAGAGAATGATATTCATTTGGCGGTTGGTGAGAATACAGTGATTTATGGCTTTAATGTTGATTTACCGCCAGCGGTCAAGCGACTTGCGGCACGTGATCATGTTGAGGTGCGGATTTACAAGGTTATTTATGAACTTTTAGATGACGCAAAGGCTTCAATGGAGGCATTGTTGGCACCAGAAGTTGTTGAGACTGAAGTTGGCGAATTGGAGATTAAGGGTGTCTTCCGAACTATGCGTGAGGAGATTATCGCTGGCGGTGAAGTCAAGAGCGGTAAGGTAAAGAAGGACGTACTAGCTCGTGTTAAGCGGGGTGGTGAGCAGGTTGCTGAAGTGGAAGTTTCGTCGGTTCAACGGCAGCAGCAGGAGGCCAAGGAGGTCTTTGAGGGTGAAATGTGTGGCTTGAGTCTGCGAACGAAAAAGAAGATTACGCTCGAAATTGGTGATACGCTAGAATTCTTTACGCGAGAACTCGTCAAGAAGACATTGTAGAAATATCGGGGATAAAAAGCTTGTGTTTTATCACAAAGTATGTTATGGTGGGGTTAGGATAACTATAAAAACAAACATACAAAGAGGAAAAAATTGTGGCAGAAAAGCAGCTTCCCGTAATAGAAACCGCCTATCGAGATTTGGATGGTGCAACCTCAATGCCAAAAGTTTGGTCTGATGACAAGGGCGTACTGCGTGAGGTGCATTTCTCATCTACTCCTGAAATTGACCCTGCTGAGATTGCAGAGAATACAGATGAGCAGTCGAGTGATACGGAGGTTCGCAGGGTAAGGTCTAGTAGCGGGGGAGAGATTGTTTATCCAAAGGGGTTCAGGAAGAAGTCGCGAACGTCAGAAACTACACCGGTGGAAGTTGGCGATGGACCTGAGCCTCAGGATTCGACACCCCCTGAGCGGGGGCCGATGACGCCAGAGGAGAGTGCTATGTTGCAATTGGTGGAGGCTCGCGAGGCATACGCTAGAGATCAAGCGAAATATCGCCAGAAGGTCTGGGGGCGATTTTTCCAAAAAGGAGGGCGATTTCCTGACCTCGTTTCCAAGATTCCATATGCAAGGCGTTTGTCGGATTTTATGAATGGTCAGCGGTCAAAGGATGATAACCGTGCATTGTATGAGCTTTCTGCGGAGTCGTATATGCTGCAGGTGGAGAGGAAGTTGCTCGAAGATGCACAGGCTGAAGTGCAATCGGCTGACAGTACCGAGAAGCCACGATCGATGGAACAGATAAAAGCAGATATTCGTGCCAAGAAGCTGGCGATGTTAATAGCAGAAGATGGCATGCTTGAATCTGAAATCATCAAGTACCGAGAAGAATACAGCAAGACACCGACGCGGTTTAGTAACTGGTGGTCAAGACAAGAGGGTTTGACTGGCAATATTAAAAAAGGTGCTGTAGTGGTTGGTGCTGGACTGGTGGTTGGTGCAACATTGACAACTGGCGGTATGTTGTTGGGCGTTGCAATGCCGATGGGTGGATTGGCGGCATCTGGTGCGGCAACTGGCTTTGGTATCGCTAGACACGTAACTGATCGGCGGGCGGGATCGTTTGTTGATGAAGAGCATACAATGACGGTCGCTGAAAAAGAGTTGTTGGCGAACAAGGAGGAAAAAGCTCGTCGACTGTCGGAGCTTTCTAGTGAAGACGAGGATCTAGCCGGTGAAGGTATACGGCTTATCTCTAAGGAGACGGAGAAAGATACGATAGATACTATGGTTCATAATCGTCGGCGATTCAAGATAGCCATGGCACTTGGTGGTTTGGGTGCAAAGATGGGTGGCGTTCTGGTGGAGAATGTCGCTGATGCTGTTAATTGGGATTGGAATAATCAAGCCTCTGCAAAACAGATGTCAGGCGGTGAAGTGAGTGGTAATACTGGAGGGTCTGAATCTGATTCGTGGGGCGACTTGTCTGGCGGAGATACTACTCCTGATGGCTCTGGGGGATCGATAGAAACTGGAGCGGGTTCTAATCCAGAGGTCCAGTTTACTGGGAATCAGTTTACTGTTGAGTATGGAAATGGATTGACACATGAGCTTCAGGAGTTTGCACAGCTCAACGGACATTCGTTAACTCCGGAGCAGGCATTCGATTTACATAATCAATTGATGAATAATTTTGGTGATTATATTGAGGGCGTAGATACTTATATGGAAGGCGGAGATCTTCGTCTATCTACGACTGGTCCAGCCTCTTGGAAGCCTGGTGTTGCTGAGTTTATCAATAATTATATGAACGCTAATGGTATATAAGAGAGGGGAATATGACCGATCAAGACATAATTGTAGCTTTGGGTATTGAAGCGGCTGATGATGAACTGAAGCAGGCTTGTGTTAATAATTTTCGAGTGACGACTCATGCGAGATTAATGAATGTACTAGGAGAGCTGCTGACCGATGGCGATATGGATCATCTGGAAGACATGGAACGGGCCGGGGCCACGACAGAGCAGATGATTAACTGGCTGAGCCAAAATGTTGCCAATGCTGAAGATATATATCAGGCTTTGGCTGAAGATTATATCGCAGAATTGAAGGAGAGGTTGCAATAAGCTAGTGGTAATTGTAGATAAAAATTGCTATAATCGTATTAAACTGATGATAAGGAGGTGACATGTTCCGGTTAGATGAAGATTTTCTAAAGGATTTGGGACTGGATCAGCTGCCAGAGGAGCAGCGAAAACCGTTTTTGCAGCATATTTACAGTGAGCTTGAGCTCAGGGTTGGTGAACGACTGAGTCAAGGCATGAGCGATGCTCAGTTGGATGAGTTTGCTAATATTATAGATAAGACACCAGGTGCGGTCGATGATTTTTTGGCAAAACACGCACCAAATTACATGCAGGAACCTGTCTATCAGCGGTTGGTGCAGACTGCTCAGGCTTCTGGTATGCAGGTAGCTGCTGACGATTCTCGCCTGAAAGATGAGTTTGCGGCGACCAAGTGGCTGGAAGTTAATCGTCCAGATTATCGTGATGTTGTGGCGGCGGTTATGGAAGAATTGAAAAAAGAGATCGTTGCAAATAGGGATATGATCTTGGGTAATTCTCAGGCTGCTTAATAAAAAATATATAAGCTCACCACTGTTATTTTGGTGAGTTTTTATTTTTCAATAGGATAGCCGCGTAGATAAGCGTCTATTGGTATTGTTTTTCCACTCGGGGCTACGAGTTCGTCTATGATCAGCCATAGTCCATCAGAGCAGTGCACGTCTAGTGGCGATTGAGGGGTTTTGCCGACGTGGGTTTTTGTGATGATGATATCGCGTCCTTTGACGATGAGGCGGCTGCGAGGAAAACCAAGATAAGCACGGACGTGAGCGTCGGCTTGACCTGCTGTCATGTTGTCTGGATTTATATAAGAGTCGTTTTTTGATAGCAGGTGGCAGTAGGTGGCGGTGTTGTCGTCTTGTGGTTTTGGCTGTAGCTCGCCAGAGATGATGCCTGGGAGGGCGGAGATTAATAATCGGCTGCCTTCTGAAAATAAAGTATCGTACAGTTCTTGTTTCGTTTCTTTTCCAGTGAGAGGCATGCGACTTTGGGTGTATATCGGACCAGCGTCCATAGCGGCATTAAGTTGCATAATTGATACGCCAGTTTCATCGTCGAGGTTTGTCATGGCAGCCTCAATCGGCGAAGGACCGCGGTAGGCTGGAAGTAATGATGGATGAACGTTGATAATGCCTGGCGAAAAAATATCAATGACGCTTTGGGGTATAATTTTGCCATATGCTACAAGTATGCCAACAGCTGGCTTTAGCGGAGTAATTACGTCGATGATTTCATTAACCTTATTTGGTTGTAACACAGGTATGTTATGTTTTTTGGCGTAGATTTTTACAGGAGGTTCGATTAATTTATGGCCGCGTCCGCGTCGAGTGTCTGGCTTGGTAACGACATAGGCAATAGGAATACCGGTCTCGACTAGCTTTTGCAGTACGGCGAGGCTGTAATTTTCAGTCCCAAAGAATACTATTTTCTGCGATATCTTCGTCATAATTAAGTGGTCGGAGTTCACCTTTTTCGTCTAGCTTATAGAAAGCATTCTTATCATTTTTAATGTGATCAATAAAAACAATGCCATTGCAGTGGTCGACTTCATGCTGGATGACACGTGCCAAAAAACCGTCAGCCTTAAAGCGTATCTCATTTCCTTCAAGGTCGGTAGCACGAACGCGAATTTTACTGTAACGTGGGACTTTGCCGTAAATATGCTTAACGCTCAGGCAGCCCTCGTAGTCTTCAATAAGCTCGCCTTCGTACTTGATTATTTCTGGGTTAATGAGAGTCATGAACTCGCGGGTAGATTTATTGTTGAAATCATCTCGCACGATAATGACACGCTCTAGTGCATCGACTTGCACCGCCGCTAAAGCTGCACTTACTTCATGCGGCCTGGAGTCTTCCCAGTCAAGTGCCGCCGCGATCATATCATTGGAAAGCTTGACGATATCTTCAGTTACTACATGAACTTTCGCTGACTTTTGTCTCAGGTGGGGATTTGGCAGGGTGATAATGTCGTCTTTTGTCATTCTATTTATTATACCAGATATTAGAGTAAACTGATAGGGTCGAGTTCGTATTGCCAATGAGCGGCTGGTACGTGTTGCAGCAGATTGACGAGCTCTTGCCGATGCTGACTTTTGACGACGATTTGCCAGCGGTAAGTGTCTCTGACCCGCTCGTAAAATGCGGGTGTTGGTCCGCAGACTGTGATGTTTTTAGACGCTTCCTTAAGGTTCTGTGCGAGACGCTTGGCATTTTTAATCGCGGTAGCCTCGGTCTTGTATGAGCAGGTTAGTTTTAGGAGATGTGCAAATGGCGGAAAGGCTGTTTTTTGTCGCTGAGCTATTATTCTTTCGTAAAAATCGGTGTAATTTTGGCTTAAACCATCGGTTATAGCTGGGTGTGATGGATGATATGTCTGCACCACAACTTCAGTTGGCGTGCTGGAGCGACCGACGCGACCAACAACTTGAGCCAACAACTGAAATGTTCGTTCTGGAGCGGAATAGTCGGGTAGCGACAATCCAGCGTCGGCCTGTACGACACCAACCATGCCAAGGTGTGGTAGGTCGAGTCCTTTAGCGACAACTTGCGTGCCAATAATAATGTCTATTTCACCATTTTTCAGCTCATCATAGCGAGCATCGACCGTTTCTCGCACCATACTGTCGCCATCAAATCGAGCAATTTTTTTGTTCGGAAATAGTTTTTTCACCTCTGATTCGATGCGTTTTGTACCAATTCCTTTATAGATAATGTCAGTATTGTGGCATTCTGGGCAGCTGGTTAATGCGTTGATGGATAGATTGCAGATGTGGCAAGATAAAATGTGATTGTCTGCGTGCAGAGTTAGTGGAATAAAGCAGCGTGGGCAGCCAGCTTGCCAGCCACAATTTTGACACAACGTAATGGTGGCTGTGCCGCGACGATTGTGGAATAATAGTACTTGCTGTCCTTTTTTTAAGGTATTTTCTAGTGAATTAAGGAGTTTGTTTGACAAAAAATAATGCCGAGAGAAATTATCACGCCTGGTCATGTCGACCATGGTTATCGTTGGCTTGACGGTGTCTGGTCGGGCGGGCTTGGTCATGGTGATGATTGGGCTGTTGGACTGCTTGGCGTAATAATAATCAGTGACAGACGGTGTAGCACTTCCTAGAATGAGTTTTGCCTCGTGCTGCGATGCGAGAATGGCTGCGGCACGCAGGGCGGAATAGCGGGGAGATTGCTCTTGTTTAAAACTTGGCTCATGGCATTCATCTATGACGATCAGCCCGAGTTGCTGTACTGGCATAAATAGAGCGGAGCGTGGACCGATGACGACGACTGGCTCATGCGAGCCAATGACTTGTTTCCAGGCTGCATGTCGCTGAGCTTCGGTCTGCCTGGAGTGTACTAATACAACATTCGGAAAGTGGCGGGAGAACTCGGTTACTAATTGTGAAGTTAGGGCGATTTCTGGCACAAGGATAATTGACGAGAGGTCTTCTGACAACGCTCGCTTAGCGGCCTCAATATAGACAAGGGTTTTACCAGAGCCAGTTATACCATGTAAAAGGACGGTTCCGTCAGATATAGAGTCAATTGCATCAAGGGCCGACTGCTGATCCTTTGTGAATACATTTTTTGTTCGATGTGGGGTAATTTTTGAACTGGTGGAGCTTTCTTGATGGCGACGCTTCTTCGTTATTCCAGTCGGCAAGATGGTTTGCCAGACGGTCGCCAGGTGTGTGTGGTAATATCGACTCATCCATGTGGCAGTCTGAATCAGCGGTAGTGGCAATGGATATTGTTCGACAATTTTGATAATTGGCTTGGTGGTGAACTCTGGCTCTCTTACTTCTTGCATTACTACGCCGCACATTTGTTTTTTGCCAACTTCAATTAGCACGATCGTGCCTGGTGTTAATTTTTCCTCGGACGAATAAGTAAAAGACTCTGCATTGCTGCGAACAATTTTTATCGGCGATACCAAATAGAAGTGCATAAATCTATTATATCGCCAAAAGATGATAAAATAAGCATATGTATTTTGAGAGTCGTATGCAGGCTGGGGCAAAGCTGGCAGAGCAGATGCTGGAAAAGTATCGTTATGAGAACTGTGCTGTGGTGGCGATTGGCGAAGGCGGCGTGTTGGTTGGTGAGCAAATTGCCGTGCAGCTCCACTGCGTATTGATGATGTTGTTAAGTGAAGGCATCGCTATTCCTGGCGAGGGCTTACAATTCGGTGCGGTCTCGCACTCAGGTCAGTTTACTTATAACAGCCAATTTTCTGATGGTGAAATTAAGGAGTATACTAGCGAGTTTCATGGCTATCTGGAGGAGCAGAAGCGTGAAGCACATCAACGAATTAATCGTTTGCTGGGTGATGGTGGTATCGTTGATAAAACTCTATTGAGGGATCGAACAGTTATATTGGCGAGCGATGGATTTGGTGATGATTTGTCATCTCTTGACGTGGCACTTAGTTTCCTAAAGGCGGTCCGGATTGAGCGGCTGGTCGTGGCGGTGCCGTTTTGCGGTGTGGCGGCAGTTGATAAGCTGCACATGACAGTGGACGAAATGCATATCTTGGATGTGAAAGAGAACTTTATGGGTGTAAATCATTATTACGATAACAATGATCTGCCAACGCGAGAGGAGACAATAGCAAAGATTAATCAGGTTATTATGAATTGGCGGTAAATGACTTGTGGAGTGTTGTAAAATTGTGATACACTGGTTGGTAACGAAAGGGAAATAGGGAGTAAATGCTAGACATTTTTATTACATCTCGGGTGCGGCGCAAAATTGTTGTTGTCTATGCCAAATATCCCGATTTTCACACTCATGTGCGTGGGTTGGCTAAATTGATCAAGGAAGATCCGGGAAATATTCAGCGAGAATTGAAGCG
>DAIQMM010000008.1:0-12239 GCA_036788915.1 Nanosynbacter sp.
GCGTTAGCCACTTATAACTATTGACTTTATGGAGATGCTTATGGTATAATCACAACATATTTTAATGACACAATAAAACAAACAGGAAAAATAATTATGGCAAGCGGCTCAGCAAAGCAAAAAGTAGTCCAGAGCATCAAAGATGTGACGAACATTTTGGTGACGGTGAATAATAGTCCGTCAGTTGATGAGCTGTCGGCTGCACTGGGATTAACGATTTTTCTTAACAAGTTAGGTAAGCATGCTACAGCAGTGTTTTCTGGTGATGTGTCGCCAGCTATTACATTTTTGAAGCCAGATGAGACTTTTGAACAGACAGCCGATAGTTTGCGGGATTTTATCATCGCCCTGGATAAGGAAAAGGCTGATCACTTGAGGTACAAGGTGGTTGACGATGCGGTTAAGATTTTTATTACGCCATATCGCACGACGATTTCCGAGAAAGATTTGGATTTTTCTCAGGGTGATTACAATGTTGAATTGGTGCTGGCGTTGAACGTCGAGAGTAGCGACCGTATCGACACAGCCTTGACCGCACACGGTAAGATTTTGCATGATGCGACGGTGTTGACGATGACAGCTGGTACTGTGAAGAGCGGTCTTGGGTCGGTGGATTGGCACGAGTCGGGGGTTAGCGGTGTTAGCGAGATGGCTGTTGAACTGATTGATGATCTGAAGACACCAAAAGTGACGCTGGACGAGCAAATGGCGACGGCACTCTTGACGGGTATCGTGGCGGCGACTGAGCGTTTTAGTAATGTGATGACTTCGCCGAAAGTGATGACAGCAGCGGCGGAATTGATGGCGGCTGGTGCTAATCAGCAGTTGATAGTGTCGAAAATCACTGAGAGTGTTCAAGAAGAGCCAGAGTCGGATAACGTCAAGGAAGATGACGACAAAGAAAAGTCGTCGCAGGAGGCTGAGGTCAAACCGCCAAAGGAGTCAGACGGCGCTGCTGGGTCTCTATCGATTAGTCATGAAAAGAAGGGTGACGTTGATGATGTCGCCAAGCAGACCGCCAAAGAGCAGCAAGAGGCTTCTGTCAGAGTAGCACAAGAGAAGTTGGCAAGGCTAGAACCAGTAACTCCAGTTGACGAGGTAGCTAATATAGCAACTCCTAGTCCGTCGCTAGCTCAGCAAGTAGCACCGTCGGAAAGCGGCACGCCGTCACTTGGTGGTACCTTGAGTGCTACAACGGTCCAAGCTGCTGAAGATAAGGCCAAGGAAGCTCGAGCTGATCAAAATAGGACAATTTTGAGGCATCGCAGCCATGTTGGCTCAGAGCAACCTTCGTTTGGTGATACTCCTCTAAATGCCGCCATGGGTCCAAGCGATGAACCAGCCAGCATTGATCCGTTTGCTAAACCGCCAGTAGCACCTTTGGCTGCGGCATCAGCAAATGATTCAATCATGACAGCGTTAGCGAATGACACGAACCAGTTGGCAGCGTCATTGCCGCCAGCTTCTACGGCAGTTGACGAAAAACAGTCGGCTCTGGCGGCGGTTGATGCGGCTTTGGCTGTGAGTGAACCGTCTCCTGCGTTGACACCAGCTCCTCAACCGTCGACACCTACTTCAGCAGCCTTGCCTCCAGTTGAAACTGCTGGTATGCCAACTGCACCAACTATGGCGGATATAGAGGCCAATTTGACACAGCCTAGCCTGCCGCCGCTGCCTGATTTCAGTACCTTACCGCCGCTGCCGCCAGCGCCAACTGGTGTCAATCCGTCTGATTTACCGCCACTCCCGTCGCTCGGTAATGCGTCTCCGACTCAGCCTCCACAAGCTTTTGATCCATCGCAATTTCACATTCCTGGACAGAACAGCTAGATGGACGAAGTAATACTTATCGATAAGCCAGCTGGCATGACTAGTTTTGGTGTGGTGGCACGTTTGCGGCGAGTTTTGAGTCAGCAAGCGGGCAAAAAAGTTAAAGTTGGCCATACTGGCACGCTTGATCCTTTTGCAACTGGCTTGATGATATTGGTGACGGGCAAAAAATGTCGTGAGGCTGGGGTCTACACCAAGCTTGATAAATGGTATGAGGCAGAAATTGTGCTGGGTCAGGTCTCCACGACGGGCGATCCAGAGGGCGAATTGACGGATATATCTGACCGTCAGCCAACGCGAGAAGAAATTGAACAAGTGCTGCAGCAGTTTACGGGGGAGATCCGCCAACGTCCGCCAATTTTCAGTGCTATTAAAATCAACGGGCAGCGGGCATATAAGTTGGCCCGCGACGGTCAAGAAGTGGAGATCCCCGAGCGAACAGTGCAAGTTTATACGCTGGAGCTGGTTGATTATACTTACCCAAGTCTGCAGATTCGAGTACATGTTTCCAGCGGTACTTATATTCGCAGTTTGGCGGATGATATTGGCAAAAAACTTGGGGTGGGGGCGTATTGCCAGGCGTTACGACGCACAAAAATTGCTAATTACGACATAGCTGACGCAAAAGTGTTGGCGGATTTTGGTATTTTGTCATGAAGTGGTATCATAAAAACATGAAGCATAAGGGTTTTACTATCGTTGAATTATTAGTCGTTATTGCCGTTATCGGCATCTTGGCATCTATTGCGATCGTAGGATATGTGTGGATGCGCGGGGACGCGATGGATTCAAAAATTAAGTCGGCAGTTAAAACTGTTGGCGACGCGATTCAGCTTTACGAATCGCAGGAGAATAAATTGCCAAGTGGTACGGGTAGATTTAACGTTCCAAATGGCGTTGATTCGCTGGTGCCGAAGTATCTGAAATATGGTTATCGTAACGGTATAACCAGTAAAACCGTAACTGATGTGAGTGAAATATTTTTCTGGGACAAGTGTAATGATGGCGGTCGCGGTTTCGTTGTCTATGCGATATTGAACAATCCAAGTACTGATGATCAGGGCAATTTTATTCGTGTTCGGTCAGTCTGTGGACATAACCCATCAGTTATCAGTAATAAGTATAATTACGCTCAAATATTCTAATCTTGCTCTTTTTTCGTCAAAATGTTATGATGAGACAGCTATGATTAGCAAAGAAAACAAGCATAAAGCGATTGCTTTGACTCAGGTCAACAAAAACGACGTTGGTAGCCCGCAGGCTCAGGTGTCGGTTTTGACGGCTCGTATCAAAGAGGTTACAGAGCACTTGAAGGCTAACAAACATGACTTCATGGCTCGTCGCGGCCTTATCCAGATGGTGGGCAAGCGTAAACGCCTACTCAAATACCTGGAGCGAACCGATTTTGAGAGTTATAAGCAAGTCGTGGCTAAATTGGGTCTGCGTAAATAAACGCGTCAATTTAGCTTAAGACTGATCCGTCTCTATATCATGAGGCGGATTTTGTTTTAGGGCTTTAATTTGGCGACGAAAACGTTGCGGCCATCGTTAGCTCCGCCGAGAGTGCACGAATAAAGGGTAAGCTGAGGCCGTTCAGTGCGTTTTTCAATATAGACATCTTCAGGTTTAACCTCAAATATATCACTTATGATATAAGTGTAACGCTTACCATTGTAGTCGATGATGATTTGGTCGCCATGCTGCAGGCGGTCAACATTGTAAAATGGTGACTTGCGGAGGGTTTGTTCTGGAGTCAGACCCATGATAAAGCGGTGAGCCGAAAGGATAAAATTGCCGCCGTCGGCTGGGTTGCCGTTTTCAGGTCTACGCCACCAAGCCCCATGATCCATAGTTTCAGCACCGCCAGTGTTGTAGGGCAGATTGATATCAATTTTCGGGATATATAAGCGATTTTCGGTAATTTTTTCTACTGGTGTATCAGCCAGGCGTTGAGTTGTTGAGTTGTTGGTTGGGTTGATTAGTTGGGCTTGAAAGAGTGGACTGAGTGCTGTAAAGAGTACATACAGGCCACCCACTATGAAGAGTAAAGCTGCTCCAGTTGCAATATATTCTCCCCATTTTTTTCGTTTTTTATTAATACCCATAACGTCTATTATATAACAGACGTTCGCCAAAGTATTTTAATTAGGGTATAATGGTACCGTTAACAATATGCGGAAGTGATAGTGACGAGTGTTTGCCTGAGGCGAATGTTCACCCCTGTTACCTCCGCTAATTGAAAGGAGGCTCATAATGAGCATTATCAATCCAAGTGGCAAGGATATTTTTTCGGTTACCACAGAATTTTGTGGCCGGCCGTTGACGTTTGAAGTCAACCGAGTCGGTTTTCGGACGACTGGTAGCGTATTAGTGCGTTACGGTGATACGGTGGTGCTGGGTAGTGCCCAGGTGTCGAGTCGGCCAGTGGTGCTGGACTATTTTCCGCTGTCGGTGGATTATGAAGAGAAGTTTTATGCAGCTGGCAAAATTTCTGGTTCTCGGTTTATCAAGCGTGAGGGCCGGCCGTCGGATGAGGCAATTCTGATTGGACGGCTTATCGACCGACCAATTCGACCGCTATTTCCAAAGGGTTACCGCCAAGAAGTACAGGTGGTTGCTAGTGTTCTCAGCATGGATCCAAGTTTCCGCCCTGATATGGTAGCGATGGTGGCAGCCAGTGCGGCACTGAGTTTGACTGGAACTCCTTTTGACGGACCAGTGGCGGGTCTGCGTGTGGGACGAGTGAACGGCGAATTTAAGGCTTTCCTAACTCCTGAAGAGCGTGCAGCCAGCGACCTTGACTTGGTGGTGGCGGGCATCGAGAGCGGCGTTACTATGGTAGAAGCTGGTGCCAATGAGGTGTCAGAGCAGGTGATCGTCGATGCTATCGCTTGGGCACACGAGATGATGCAGCCAGCAATTCAGTTGCAGCGAGAATTGGTAGCCAAAGTCGCACCAGCCGCTCAAGAATATGAGCTGATTTTACCAAATGAGGAGATTCAGGCGGTGGCTGATGCGTGGGTTGACGGTAAATTGGGTGAAAAAATTCGCCGGCCATACCCAGAACGTAATGAAATGGTCAATGAACTTCGCTGGGCCTTTCATGAGGCGATGGCAGAAAATGTTGGTGAGGGCTATGACGAGCTACGCGACGAGTATGACGAGGCCTTTACTTTAGCACTAGACAAGGACGTTCGCCGCGGTATTGTTGAGGATAATTTGCGTCCAGATGGTCGGCAGTTGACTGAGGTTCGCCAATTGAGTTCAGAGGTTGGTATTTTGCCGCGTACGCACGGTTCAAGCTTGTTTACTCGCGGTGTAACTCAGGGTATGAACATCGTTACTTTGGCGCCGCTGAGTTATGCTCAGCTGGTTGACACTATGGAGGTGAATGATGGTGAGCGACGCTATATGCACCATTACAACGCGCCGGGTTATACGGTTGGCGAAGTACGTCGTTTGGGCAGTCCAGGTCGTCGCGAAATTGGGCATGGCTATTTGGCAGAGCGGGCATTAACACCAGTCTTGCCAACTGAAGAAGAGTTCCCATATGCCATTCGTTCCGTCACGGAAATTATGAGCCAGAATGGTTCAACGTCGATGGCGGCAACTTGTTCGAGTTGTTTGGCACTGATGGATGCTGGTGTGCCGTTGAAGGCTCCAGTTTCTGGTATCGCTATGGGCTTGATGATGGACGGCGACACTCCTTATGTGCTGAGCGACATCGCTGACGCCGAGGATTTTGCTGGCGATATGGACTTTAAGGTAACTGGTACAGCTAAAGGTATCACGGCACTGCAGATGGATATGAAGGTGCATGGTTTGCCGGTGGAGATTTTGGAGCAGGCGATTAAACAATCAACGCCGGGTCGCCAGCATATCTTAGAGCATATGTTAAGTGTTATCGCTCAACCACGGCCGACCTTGAGTCCGTACGCGCCGCGAATTGAAAAGATTAAGATTAATCCAGATAAAATTGGTGCGGTAATCGGTAAGGGCGGCGAGGTAATCAATAAGATTACTGCGGAAACTGGTGCTGAAATTGACATCAAAGAGGACGGTCTTATCACTGTGGCTAGCCCAGATGGTGCCTCAATTGAAAAGGCGATCAATTGGATCAAGAGTTTGGTGGAAGAACCAGAGGTTGGCAAGATCTACGAAGGTCGGGTCGTCAGCATTAAAGACTTTGGGGCTTTTGTGAATATCCTGCCAGGAGTTGACGGCATGGTGCATATCTCGAAGTTGGCTGAGGGTCGGGTTGCCAAGGTAACTGATGTGGTAAAAGAGGGGCAAATTGTCCGAGTAAAGATCGTCGGTATTGACGAGCGTGGCAAGATCAATTTGACCATGATCGGGTTGTAGCCAAACCTCAAATTGGTAGATTTTGAAAAAATGTTATACTAGTAATAAGTAAACCTAAGCAAGGAGTAGGGAATGGACGGAAGCAACGATAAGGTAAAAAAGTCTGCAAAAACCCAACCAGAAACAGTGCAATCTGACATGGCGAATAGCCAGGATAAAAAGCCATCAAGCAAGATGTTGACAAAGAAGATCAGTAAAAAGGCAGCTTTAATCTGGGGAATTGTCGGTGTAGTTGTCTTGGTGGTGGCTGTGGTCGTTAGCGTTCTAGCGATTTATTCCTTTGGAACGCCAAATAGGGATGACTATAATAAATCATTTGAAACGCTAGATAGTGCTGATATTGCAAATAATAAGATCGCAGATAATTTTTATGAGCTAACTACATCTTCGGATGCGGACTCGGTACATGAGAAACTTAGCGAGTCAATGAAGAAAAACCGTGATGCTGTTAATGAAAAACTCGATGAGCTTGGCAAGATGAAAGCGGTAACCAACGATAAAGAGGTGAAAGAGAAGTATGATGCTATCGTTGCTAAACGCCAAGATTTTAATAAGTTCGTCGATGTAATGCTGGAGCTTTCGGAGAAGTTGGCTCCGATTGTCAAGAAGCTCCCTGAATTATCTTTTAAATCAGAGCCAGCTGAATTTGAAGCTGTGATTAAGAGTCTTGAGGAGACTAGTCTGTCAGATGAGACTTTGAACAAATACAAGGATGCGACGATCAATCTTCTAAAAGCCAAGAAGGAGCGTCGTTTGGCGGTAATAAGGGCTCCTTTTGGGGCAATAGATGGCGAAATTGTCATTCGCTACAAAAAAGCTTTGAATGACTTTCAGGATGTAGTTAAAGATTCGCGGTCAAGCCTTAATAAGAAGTATGCTGACGCTAACCTTAAGACTGATATAAGGGAAATGCGCAAGCTCTTGAAGAAAAAGATTGACGAAGCTCAGCAATAACCTAACCGACTAATAAATAAAGCACCTTGTTGTTGTGGCGAGGTGCTTTTTGGTTGCCCAGCTTGCGTTTCTTTGGTTAATTTGCTAAAATAGAGTTAATTGTAAGAGGGTGATTCTTGTTGATAAGTAACGCCAATTACCGTCTTACCGTCTGAATTTGCCATTATTTTTTATAAAAGGAGAAATATATTTATGGGTCAACGACGACTAGCAACGCCAAAGAGTGATGATCAGGCCAAGCGGCCGGTCGCTAAGAAAGCCAATACGGCAGTTATGAACAATACCAGCACGCGTAAGGGCGAAGTTTTTCGGGCACAGCGGCGAACAAGCGAGAATGTTAATCTGCGGGCTTCGCAGCATATAATTGATATTCCGGTTAATAAATCGGTCTATAATGGCTATGGTGGCGAGCAATTTAGTATGAAAATGCAGCCAAAACCACAGCGTGGTGGCCAGCCAAAACTACGGATTATCCCAATCGGTGGTGTTGGTGAAATGGGTATCGGTAAAAACATGAACGCCATTGAGTATGATGATGAGATAATCATCGTCGATATGGGCTTCCTGTTTCCGGGCAGCGACTATCCAGGCATTAACTATATTACCCCAGATATCACTTATCTTGAAGAAAATAAACATAAGATCAAGGCACATGTTTTTACCCACGGACACCTTGATCACATCGGCTCCTTCCGACACTTTATTCACCGGATTCCAGCACCAGTTTATGGGTCGAAGTTCACCATTGGCATGCTGGACAAGTCGATGGCTGACGCGGACACCGATTTTCAGCCGGATTTTCGAGTGATGGATCCATTGAGCCATGAAATTATTCAAGTGTCGAAGCATTTTTCGGTGGAATTGGTGCGGGTTAACCACTCGATTCCTGACTCGACAGCGGTGATTATTCGGACCCCGCTGGGTGTGGTGATTGATTCTGGTGACTGGCGATTTGAGGAAAGCCCAGTTGATGGTCAGAAGTTTGACCTCGAGCGGATGACTGAAGTGGCATCTAAAGAGGGCGTTCTGATGTTCATGAACGAATCGACCAACTGTGAGTCGGCTGGTACGCATAGCCACACCGAGTTTGATATTCAATATTCAATTGGTCAGGTAATGGACAAGTTTAGTAACAGCCGAGTGATTTTAAGCTGTTTCTCATCACAGGTCCACCGCTTGCAATTGATTTTGGAAGAGGCTCATAAGCACGGACGTAAGGTGGCGTTTGCCGGCTTTTCGATGATTCAAAACTTGGAAGTGGCTCTGCGTTCAGGAGTTATCAAGATTCCAAAAGACACCGTCATGAAGATGGAAGACATTATTAAGCTGCCAGACAGTCAGGTTACAGTAGTTTGTACTGGGTCGCAGGGTGAGTTTAACGCTGTGCTTAACCGCATGGCGACTGGGGCTCATAAACACATGAAGATTAAAGGTTCTGACGTGATCGTGTTTAGCTCCAATCCAATTCCAGGCAATGAGAAAAACGTGGTTCGAACAGTTGACGGACTGATGCGTGAAGGTTCAGACGTTATTCAGAATGGCAAGACGCACTTGACTGGGGTTGGACCGCTGCACTTGTCGGGTCATGGTTACTACGATGATCATATTAAGCTGATCAACGCTCTGAATCCGATGTACTACATGCCAATTCACGGTGAGTTCCATATGTTAGTTCATAATGCAAGGCTGGCAGAGAAAGAGTGTGGGATTCCGCGGAAAAATATTTTTGTCTGCGATGCTGGAGATATTATTGAGATTGACGTTGAGCGGCAAGCTAAAAAAGCGGGTCGCATTCAAGCTGGCGGTGTGATGTACGATGACACTGGTGCTGTCGTTTCCGAGGTGGTATTGAAGGACCGAATCCACATGTCGCAGGAAGGTATGTTTGTGGTTGTCTTGACGATACAAAAAGGTACTGGCCGATTGTTGACCAGCCCTGATATCATCTCTCGTGGTTTTATCTATTTGAGGGATTCTGAGGAGTTGATGAACTTGATTCGTCAATATCTCAAGCAGAAGGCGGCACGCAGTTTCGCTGGTAAGTATGATCTTGATATCATTAAAAAAGAAATCCGTGATGAAGTTACTCACATTCTGTACGATCAAACTCGACGCACGCCGATCGTTATTCCAGTGATTAACGAGATCGGCGACGGTGTAAGGTCTAATGCCAATAAGTCAGCATCCGTTAATTCGCAGTCGGCTGGCGGTCGCTCGCAAAAGACATTTGAACGATTAACATTGTCTACTATGCCACGCCGCCGTTTTCCGCAGCGTCAAGTGCCTGACACGGAAGCAAACGACACCAAAGCTCGCGAGCGTAGTGATGTTCGTCCTTACTAATGGTGTATAATTAAACATAAGTATGGTAAAAAAGCGTAAGAGCTCAAAAAAATCGACACCTGCCAAGCCGCAGCATAGTTTGCCGGTTGGTTTTTGGCAGCAGGTTGGTGCAGTTTTGCTGATCTTGTTGTCCTTGTTGCTGGTGGTGGCGTGGTTCGGTGTGGGTGGTCCAGTGTTGGAGCAAATTGATGCCGCGGCATTGAAGACGATTGGTTACGCACGTTATGCTTTGCCGATTTTGTTGGTTTACCTTGCTGTGGAGACGTTTCGTGCCGAGGAAAATCGACTACCTGTGGTGGTGAAGATTGCGGCGGTTCTGGAGATTATCTGGCTATCGGGAGTGTTTGGGCTTTTGAAGACAGCATCTCATCCAGAATCTGGCGGATTTATCGGCGATGCCAGCAACCGAGCGATGCTCAGCATGGTCGATCCAGCGATTGCGGCGATAATTTATGTCGTTTTATTGTTCATCACAGTGCTATTTATCACTCAGACTTCACCTTTTACAGTTTTCAGTAAGATTTGGCAGGCGATTCGCAGTGATCGATCTGAGAATGATAAGAATAGTTCAGTGATGAAACAGGCGGCTAAACAGGAAGCACGCGGTGATAAGATCGGTGAAATTAAGCTGAATGCTGGCGTACCAATCATTGACTCGTCAAAAGAAAAGAAGAGCTTATTAAAATCAGCTCAACCAGCGGTGCCAGATAAGGCTGCCGAGGAGCAGACGGCACTGGTAACCACTCGCGATCCGAACTGGCAAGCACCGAGCTTGGACTTACTAGAACGTAACGAGAGCGGTGCTGATGCTGGCGACACCAGGCAAAACGCACAGATTATCCACGACACTTTGTCGGAGTTTAATATTGATGTGGAAATGGGCGATATTAATGTTGGGCCAAAAGTTACGCAATACACACTCAGGCCGCCGAGCGGAGTGAAGTTGACGCGGATTACTGCCTTGGAGACGAATATTGCGTTGAATTTGGCTGCACAGAGTTTGCGTATTGAAGCACCGATTCCTGGCCAAAAGGCGGTTGGTATTGAGGTACCAAACCGAAAAGCGGCCGACGTGCGTCTGTATGGCACGCTTAATTCTAGCCAGTGGAAAAATACACGCGAGCAGCTTAGTTTTGCGATCGGTAAAGATATCTCTGGTCAGGTCGTGGTCGGTGAGCTTGGTAAAATGCCGCACCTGCTGATTGCTGGACAAACTGGTTCTGGTAAGTCGGTGATGATTAACACCTTGCTGTCTAGCTTGTTATATCGGAATAGCCCAAGCGACATGAAGCTGATTTTGGTTGACCCAAAACAGGTGGAGATGGCACCGTATGAAGACATTCCACATCTGCTTACACCTGTGATTACTGAGCCAGAAAAGACGATTTCGGCACTGAAATGGGCGGTTAATGAAATGGAGCGGCGATATAAGTTGTTGGCAGCAGAGAAAATCCGTAATATTAAGGATTATAATAAAAAGCTGCAGTCGCGTGCTAAAAAAATCGCTATTGCAGATGAGCATGGTAATGTCCAGGAGCATGAAGACGGCTCGATGCCGTACATCGTGATCGTGATTGACGAGATGGCGGATTTGATGATGATCGCTAAGCGTGATGTCGAGGCGTTGATCGTAAGATTGGCACAGAAAGCTCGGGCGGTCGGTATTCATTTGGTGCTGGCGACGCAGCGTCCAAGTGTTGACGTGATTACCGGTTTGATCAAGGCGAACGTGCCGGCTCGTATTTCGTTTACGGTGGCCAGCCAGGTTGACAGCATGACAATTCTAGACCAGGCTGGTGCGGAAAAATTGCTGGGTCAGGGTGATATGTTGTTCTATACTCCAAGCATGAGTAAGCCGAAGCGTATTCAGGGTGCTTGGGTGACAGATGATGAGGTGAATAAGGTAACCGATCATTTACGAATGCAAATGTCGCCGCAATATAATGATGAAGTTGTGGCTCAGCCAGTCCAATTGAACGGCAAGGGTGGTGTTGTGATGGATGTCAGTAGTGATGGTGATGACATGTTTAAGGACGCGGTGCGGGTAGTAACTGAAAGTCGGCGTGCTTCGACCAGCCTGTTGCAGATGCGTCTAAAAATTGGCTATTCGCGGGCAGCACGAATTATTGCAGAGATGGAAGAGCGGGGGATTATTGGACCAGCTAATGGGTCTAAGCCTCGTGATGTGCTGATTTCAAGTTTGGACGATCTGGGTGGCGACGACCTATAGGAACTGATATAAATTGTCAGATTGTCATATATTTTCTTGCTAGACTTTTTTGTCTAATTACGGTATAATCAGGTCAGTATTAACCTAAGGTTGTGTGAAATAGCACAACCATCCGTGATGGATTCCAAAGGAGGAAACATGAACGAGTACGAACTGACAGTGCTTATTCACCCGGATCTAGAGTCAAACTTGGACCCGGCGTTGGATAAAGTACGCGGTTTAATCACCAACAATGGTGGCGAAATTACTAAAGAAGATAATTGGGGCAAGAAGAAACTTGCATACCAAATCAATCGTGAAGACTTTGCTGTCTACGTGTATTTTGAGGTTAAATTGCCAAGTGAAGCACCGCTGAAGATTTCAAACGTTCTTAATATTACCGATGAAGTCTTGCGTTATCTATTGGTCAAAACTGATGAAAAAACGCGACAGGCGTTGAACGAGCAAAAAGCTCGAACAGAGAAAGCTGCTACTGAAGAAGTTTCGAACCAAGATTAGTGGCGAAATTAATCGCTAACGC
>DAIQMM010000009.1:0-11446 GCA_036788915.1 Nanosynbacter sp.
GCGTTAGCCCGATGCCGTAGCCATCAAAGTCCATTGCGCCTAAAAATTCAGCCGTTTGCTTGCGCAAATCTTCATAATTCGCACCCTGCAGCACGCCAAACAACGCTTGATATGGCTTGTCGGGACGAGCTTCACGCAGACGTTTAACTTCCGCCAAACTCCGCTCCGCCCACGCATGCGTCCGCGCCAAAGCTTCCACCTGATAGTCATATGAATCAATCAGCGAGGTCAGCTCATCAAAGGCGAAGGTAATATCCGCACCAATGCCCGCCTGAATCTGCATGGATAACTCCGGCGTAAACTTATGGTATGAGCCGTCCAGGTGTGATTTGAACATCACGCCGTTTTCATCCACCCAGGCATGGCGCGACGATTTTTTAGCGATGGCAATTTCCTCGTCAACGTCAGTGCTCATGGCTAGTACTTTCTTAAAACCCGAGCCTAGACTCAGCACCTGAAAGCCACCACTATCAGTGAATGTCGGCCCGTCCCAGTGCATAAACTTGCCCAAATAGCCAGCTTTCTCGATAAGTTCATGACCCGGCTGCAAATATAGATGATAGGCGTTCGCCAGCACCGCCTGCGCACCGACATCCGCCACCATCTCGGGTACCATCGCTTTGACGTTAGCCTTAGTGCCGACCACGATAAACGCCGGCGTTGTAATATCGCCGTGCGGCGTGTGAATAATGCCAGTCCGTGCCAACGTGCCATTAAATCGCGAAGTGATTTCAAAAGAAAATGGTTTTTGTTGCATAATCTGTCTGATTATATCATGAAATGTCCTAGGTATTGACTCGCGACAGACCGATGATGTCACGGGCACGCACCAGATAAAACACATCGTCTTCGTGATTAGCTACCATCAAGACTGGCTCGCCAAAACTGAGCGGCAAATCTGTAGTCTTCTGAATATTCCCATCTAAAACCAGCGGATCGTTTAATTCTGGATTCCACACTGCCAATTGGTCTGTCCGCAGCGTAAACGGCTCCACACCATCGCCATCACCTACTTCTTGCAACGGAACATCGTTCCACGAAACGACATTCAGCAAACTGCCCGGCAGGCAACGGTACGCCATAACCGTACATTCACCGCTGAACTCCTGCGGATTATTGATCGTCTTCAGAATATTATACGCTTCATCATCATATTGCTTTAATATCTCAAGCTGCTCTTCCAGAGAAAACTGATAGAAAGCCTCCTCGAATACTTCGCCGACATCTTGGGCGATATCATGCAACGTCTTTACGGCAAATTCTAGGTCTTGAGCATCATCATTCAAGTTTTCAAATCGTAGCAATTTGTCGCGACTCGGTATGGCGTATACGCTCCGCGACGAATCGCTGAACTTATCAGATATCACCACTTCAAGTACTGCGTGAATTGTTCCATCATACTTCACGAAATCTATCCCATCAACATACGCCCTGTCGCTGTCGATAAACTCAGGCTTCAAATTGTCGTCTGTATCATTTGGCACCAATACAAAACCTGCCAAACTGACAGCATCAAGCTCAACATACGACAAGGCATCGCCCAGTGTCTGTACGTATTCACGCAGCGTATTCGAAAAATTTGCTTCATCCGTATACGAAAGATCAGTCGCCAACCTCCGTGCTAGCCGTTGAAAATCCTCGTTAAAAACCGTTTCAAACAAGTCAGTACCGTCCTCGACACCTTCTTCATCAGTCGACATGATGTCCACTACATCCTTCATATCAACTCGATACAATACTGACTGGTCCTCTTTATCAAACATTTCCAAGACTGGACGATTGCCACGCCAGGTAAAAATTGGTAGGTCGGCAAAAAGGAGTTTTACGCCTTTATCGACGGTAAGGCTATTCTCAACTGCATGAACCTCTTGGCTGTACGCCTTGCACTCCACTCGCACCCCAGTACCATAGATTATTCTACCCAGCATCATATTCAAATCACCTATCAGCTCTCGCCTGAACGTGGCATCTTGAATATTATTTTCCTCGACAGTTTCTTCAGTCTTGTCGACATAATGACGCAGTTTGCGGATGTAGCGTGATACACCGCTAGCGTCTGGTAATACTTCTATTGACAAAATCGCTTGCGGATCAAGCGGAAAATAATAATCATTTGGTCTATCATTTTCTACGGCACGTATACACAAGGCTGCCATTTCTTTAGTATAAATCGCAAAAGGTACTGGAGTCTCAGAATCATTTTCTAAAGATGACACAAAATCAATCACACCCTCAACAGCACACAGCTCATATGAACCATCTTTGGTCTGCCTATAGCCAACAACTCTCACTCGCTCGCCTTCAATTTTCTCTGTTCGCATGACTCGCTCGATATCGCCCAACGCTGCAGCCTCTTTATCACTGCCAAGTTGCACGTTAGCCATGGCAATTTCCTGCCAATTATCCGGCGACAATTGACCGATCAAATCAACTTTCATTCCAGGTTTTGGCAACTCCATATGCAAGTATCGTATATCGTGATGCGGCGAACTTCAAGCATAATCACCATCTTATGCGGTATACTATAACCATGATTAAGAAAACTCTGGTTGAGCTTGATCCGTGGTTGACACCACATGAGGGCGTCATCAACGCCCGTGAGGCTTATGTTTCGTCGACGCTCGAAAAGGTTTTGGATGGCAAATCGCTGGCGGATTTTGCCTTGGGGTTTCATCATTTTGGCTTGCATCAGACGGCGGCGGGCTGGACGTTTCGTGAGTGGGCACCAAATGCTACGCGGCTGGTTTTGGTGGGCGATTTTTCTGATTGGCAGGAGTGCGAGGAGTTTGCACTGCGGCCTGGTGTGCATGGCGAGTGGAGCGTTGATTTGCCGAGAGACGCACTGCACCACGGGCAGAAATATAAACTGCGCGTCTATTGGCCAGGTGGCGACGGCTGGCGTTTGCCATCATACGCTACTTACGTCGTTCAGGATAATGATTCGGTGGATTTTTCGGCCGTGGTGTGGCAGCCTGATGAGCCATACCAATGGCAGCATGACGTTCCGCCTGCACCAAACGTGCCGCTGATTTACGAAGCACATGTTGGCATGAGCAGCGAGGAGGAAAAGGTCTCTAGCTTCAACGAATTTACCGCCAATATCCTGCCGCGCATCAAACAAGCAGGCTATAACAACATCCAGCTAATGGCTATCGCCGAGCACCCATACTACGGCAGTTTTGGCTATCATGTCAGCAACTTTTTCGCGGTGTCGTCACGATTTGGCACGCCCGATGATTTCAAGCGGTTGGTTGACGCGGCGCACGGATTGGGGCTGCGGGTCATCATTGACATCGTTCATGCTCATGCCACCAAAAATGAGGTCGAAGGCCTCGGCAATTTCGCAGGTGATCCGACGCAATATTTCAAAGCTCACGACCATCCAGCCTGGGATTCACGGCTGTTTGATTATGGCAAGCCGGAAGTGCTGCACTTTTTGGCTAGTAATTGCCGCTGGTGGTTGGACGAGTACCACGTTGACGGGTTCCGGTTTGATGGCGTGACCAGCATGGTGTATCACGACCACGGTTTGGGAAAAAGTTTCACCAGCTATGATGATTATTTTGGCGATGATGTTGATAAGGACACCTTGGTCTATCTCAGGCTGGCAAATGATGTCATTCACGCTGTTCGCCCCGATGCCACGACCATTGCCGAGGAAATGAGCGGACTGCCCGGACTGGCGGCACCGACAGAACACGGCGGCTTGGGCTTTGATTATCGCTTGGCGATGGGCGCACCCGATCTCTGGATCAAGACATTGAAAGAGAAGCGCGATGAAGATTGGGGTTTAGGTGAATTGACACATACGCTGAGTTCACGCCGCCCAGAGGAAAAAGTCATCACTTACGCCGAAAGTCACGATCAAGCCTTGGTCGGAGACAAAACGCTGATTTTTCGCCTGATCGACAAAGCCATGTACTGGCACATGGACAAAGCCGACCCCGACCTGACCGTGGAGCGTGGCGTGGCACTACACAAACTTATCCGCCTACTGACCGCTGGGCTGCACGGCGGCGGTTATCTTAATTTCATGGGTAATGAATTTGGACACCCCGAGTGGATCGACTTTCCGCGTGAAGGAAATAATTGGTCATTCAAGCACGCCCGCCGCCAGTGGAGTTTACGCGACAACGGTTTTCTCAAGTACCAGTGGCTAGGTGAGTTTGATGCGGCACTGATGAAAATCATCCAAACTATTAATAATCCAAATATTGACCACCTCACCGTTCGTCAATACGACCGCACGATCAGCTTTATGCGTGGAGATTATTTATTTATCTGCAACCTGTCGCCCGCCAACTCATATAATCACTACAAAGTGCCAGCCACTGCAGGATCGTACCGAATAGTACTTGACAGCGACAGCAAGGAGTTTGGTGGGCACGGAAGAATTGACCAAGCTATACACCACTTCACGCAACCCGACAGCAGTAAACACAACGTCTCGGTGTACATTCCAGCCCGCAGCGGAATCATCCTGCAGCGTATTGATAAATAACCTTGTTTTCTCCGTCTTCAACTTGTTATAGTAATAGTTGTGAAAAGACGAACATCAGGACTTATTGAACAATCACTGGCGAAAATTGCCAATATTTATCATCTCTCGCCAGCACAGGAGCTGGATAAAATTGACGACAGCTTAACGCCAAACATGAGAGCCTTAAGGCTAACTATGTCAATTGCTGAACAATTACTGAGCATGGGCGTGGTGGCACGAGATGTCGTGAAAATGTCGCTCGGCATTACCAAAACCTATTGCAAACGCCCAGTTCACATGGATGTCAGCTATACTCAGATCACGATTTCGCAAGACCGCGGTGTTGACCGTGAACCATTGACGCTGATTCGGACAGTTGTGCCAGATGACGCCAATTACCAGCTGATTCACAGCCTACAAAGATTGGCGTTAGCTATACGCCACAAGCACATTCCTCTCCATCAGGCAGAGGCTTGCCTGGAAAAAATTATTTGCAAACAAAGTCGCAGCCCACGATTGATAATTTACGCAGCAGGCGGCGTGGTCAGTGCAGGGGTGGTAACTTTATACAACGGCAGCCTGTTGATGGCGGCGTTGTCATTCGTGCTTGGATTTTTAGCAACTGGCTGGCTGCGATGGCTCGGAAAAATTGGCACAGCAACATTTTACGTACAAGCCCTGACCGCCCTACTGATTACGCTGGCGGCGGCAGGAGTCGCATGGACGAATACTCACTATTTACACCTGGCGATCAATGAGACGCTACTGGTCATTGGCGGGATCGTCCTGCTCGTGGCCGGCATGATGATCGTTGGTGCATTTCAAGACGCAATTGACGAATATTACATGACCGCAAACGCCCGACTGTTAAAAGTGATGATGTCGACTGGCGGTATTATCATCGGCGTAGTTATCGGCCTTCATATTGCGACAAGGTTCGGCGTAACTTTCCCAGCAACGCCAGATCGATTGACGCTGGCAGACGGACATTTGCAGTATATCGGTGCGTTACTTATCGCAGCGGCGTTTGCGGTACGCAACCACGCCCGGTGGCTAGGAATGATCATCTCTGGTCTTGTCGGGCTGTTCGGGTGGTGGATTTCCCAGTTCTTAAGAAGCTCAGGGTTCGATGTGGTCGTAGCGAGCGGTATCGCCGCAGCAGCGATCGGCCTTATGGCGGTACTATTTTCACGACTCTGGCGTTTCCCGTCGCTGGCAGTTATCGCCGCAGGAATCGTGCCGCTGGTGCCTGGCTTGTCATTATATAATGGACTAATGGGAATTGTGCTGCACCCGCCTGGAGACGCATTATTCATAGACGCTCTGGCAATCTTGGTTCGTGCAGTTATGATAGCATTAGCGATCGCTGCTGGTGCCTCATTCGGTAACGTTATCGGTCGACCGATTCGACGACAAGTTATCGCATTATTCCAGAAAAACGTTGAGTCTAATAATACCGCCTGGTAAGATAATTCTCTGCAATAAAAAATAACCCCGGATTTCCCGGGGATATTTTCTCTTCATCAATGCTACTTGTTTCGCTTTTCGATGATTTCCTGTGCCACGTTTGGTGGTACTTCCTCGTACTGAGCGAGCTCCATGGTGCTGGCTGCACGACCCTGGCTCATTGAGCGAATATCGCCAGTGTAGCCAAACATGTTTGCTAGCGGCACAAACGCCTTGATCAACTTAGCACCGCCCATCAAGTCTTCCATGGCATCAATACGACCGCGGCGTGAGTTAAGGTCGCCGATGATATCGCCCATAAACTCTTCTGGGGTCGTCACTTCAACCTTCATGACTGGCTCAAGCAAGATTGGCGTTGCCTGCTTAATACCTTCACGAGCCGCCAATGAACCCGCCAATGAGAAGGCTAGTTCTGAGGAGTCGACATCGTGGTACGAACCATCATACAGCGTCGCTTTAACATCAACCACTGGATAGCCAGCGATAACACCGCCCTCCAAGGTTTCCTTGATACCCTTCATGACAGCTGGGCGGTACTCTTGTGGCACCACACCACCCTTAATTTCGTCGATGAACTCAAAGCCCTTACCAGCTTCGTTTGGTTCAAATCGTACCCAAACATCACCGTATTGACCGCGACCACCAGACTGCTTGGCGTGCTTACCCTGAACTTCAGCCTTGCCCTTGATTGATTCACGGAAGGCCACTTGCGGCTCACCGATGTTAGCTTCAACCTTAAACTCGCGCTTCATGCGGTCGATCAAGATATCCAGGTGCAACTCACCCATTCCAGACATAATCGTCTGACCGGTCTCTTCATCAGTGTGAATGCGGAAAGTTGGGTCTTCCTCAGCCAAACGCTGCAAGGCCAACGCCATCTTCTCCTGGTCAGCCTTTGATTTTGGCTCAACCGCGATGGATACTGGCGGCTCTGGAAACTCGATTGACTCCAGAGCAATTGGATGTGCTGGATCAGCCAAAGTATTACCTGTACCAGTGTTTTTCAGACCAACCACCGCAGCGATGTCACCAGCAGCGATCTTATCGATTTCCTCACGCTTGTCAGCATGCATTCGCACGATACGACCGATACGTTCTTTCTCGCCAGTTGTAGTATTCAAGACATAACTACCAGAACTCAGAACACCAGAGTAAACGCGGATAAAGATCAATTTACCAACAAATGGGTCAGTAGCAATCTTAAACGCCAAAGCACTCATCGGCTCTTTGTCGTCTGGCTTGCGGCCCACTTCATCGCCAGTTTTTGGGTTTTTGCCCCAAATCTCGTCAACGTCCAGTGGACTTGGCAAGAAGTCGACCATCAAGTCAAGCACCTTCTCCACGATAACACCGCGACCGTCACCACCAGTCACCAAGAAGAAGTCACCAGCCAGCACACGCTTACGCAAGGCAGACTTCAGCTCATCAACCGTGATAGCCTCTTCACCTTGGTCGAGGAACTTCATCATCAGCTCGTCGTCAGCTTCAACCGCATTTTCCACCAGCAAGCTGCGGGCGTTCTGACATTTCTCCAACATGTCAGCTGGGATCTCACCCTGTACCAACTCGTGGTCAGAAAAATCAGTGTAGGTGTAAGCCTTCATATCGATCAAGTCAACCACACCATTGATGGTCTTTTCAAAACCAATTGGAATGTGAACAGGAAATGCCTGCTTACTCAAGCGGTTGTGAATTGACTCCAGAGACTTCCAGAAATCACCACCAGTTTGGTTAATCTTGTTGATGAAACAGATACGTGGCACGCCGTATTTGTTAGCCTGGCGCCAGACGGTCTCGGACTGTGCCTCAACACCCATCTTGCCGTCAAACACCGTCACTGCACCGTCTAGAACACGAAGTGAACGTTCCACCTCAGCGGTAAAGTCGATGTGCCCTGGGGTGTCGATGATGTTGATCTTATGGCCCCTCCAGAAACAAGTCACAGCTGCTGAGGTAATGGTGATACCACGCTCTTTTTCCTGTGCCATCCAGTCAGTGGTCGCACCGTCGCCGTCACCCTTCACCACACCGATCTTGTGGGTCAAACCAGTGCGATACAAAATACCCTCAGTTGTCGTCGTTTTACCGGCGTCAATATGGGCAATGATACCAATATTTCTAAAGTTTTGTAATGGAACGTTTGCTGCCATTCGTCTTTCCTTTAATTACGTTATTATCCGAGATCTTCTGCAGCTATTTTTTGCCACAAAAAACTACGCTTGCTGTTAATTATATCAGATGTCATGATTTTTGAAAACTACACTATTTCCACTAATACGACTCAGCCGTAATCAGTTGAATCCTGACTAGATTAAAGCTATCGATAGTTCACAAACTGTAGCGGCGTGTCATAATCATTTTCACGCACTAAACTAATGACTTTTTGTAGTTCATCTTTTGAAGCAGAGGTAACGCGGACGAGGTCGCCCTGGATTTGCGGTTTGGCCTTTGGAGCGTTGGTACGAATGTCTGCAGCAATCCGCTTTGCCATCGCTTGATCAAGACCCTGCTTAAACGGTATCTCCCAAGTAGTCTTCAGATTTGAAGTAACTTTTTCCTTAGTGAGGTCTAGAGATTTACTTGACTGACCACGAGCCGCCAACTTCTTACGCACAATATCCAGTACCGCGTCAACTTGCCACTCATTATCACCAGTGAGTTTCAGGCCTTTCTTATCATCCAGCCAGTCAATTCCAGCACTCGTCCCCTTAAAATCATACCGCCCTTGGATTTCTTTTTCTGCCTGCATGAATACGTTATTCATCTCAGCTTTATCAATTTCTGACACAATATCAAATGAAAAACTTGCCATTTATCCTCCTATTTTTTCTATTATAGCAAAAATCGCCCCTTCTACGGAGCGATTTTCTAATTTTGCACCTAGGCAATGATTAGCCGCGAGCAAAGTGCGCAAAGGCGCGGTTGGCTTCGGCCATCTTGTGGGTGTCTTCTTTCTTCTTGAAGGCAGCACCAGCTTCGTTGTAGGCGTCAACGATTTCCAGTGCCAAACGCTGTGAGTATGGCATACCACTGCGAGCCCGAGCTGATTGCACCAGCCAGCTAAATGCGTAGTGCAACTGCCGATGTCCCTGAACTGGGAACGGAATCTGGTAGTTAGCACCACCGACACGGCGGCTTTTCACTTCAAAGTTTGGGCTAACGTTTTTCAAAGCTTTTTCAAATACTGCCAATGGATCTTCTGAATCCAATTTTTTAGCAGCAGTTTCCAGCGCGGTGTAAACAGCCCGTTCAGCCGCCAACTTTTTGCCGTCCAACATTGACTTGTTGATCAAACGCTGCACCAGCACGCTTTGGTAGCGGCGGTCAGGTTGCAATTGGCGTTGTAATTTCTTGGTAACTTTACGAGGCATGATTACTTATCCCCTTTCTTGGTACCGTACTTCGAACGGCCACGCTTGCGGTTGTTGACACCCTGGAGGTCCAACGCACCGCGGACGATGTGATAACGCACACCTGGAAGGTCAGGCACACGACCACCGCGGATCAAGACCACAGCGTGCTCCTGCAAGTTGTGACCCTCACCACCGATGTAGGCCCAGACTTCGTAGCCGTTGTTTAGTTTCACGCGGGCAACTTTACGCAGCGCTGAGTTTGGTTTCTTTGGTGTCTTGGTCGTCACACGCACACAAACACCACGCTTGAGCGGTGCATTTTGGTCGTAGTAACGCGTTTTCAGGGCGTTGTGAATGCGACCCAGTGCTGGCGACTTGGACTTTTTCTTAGCCGTTTGACGCGGCTTGCGCACCAATTGGTTGATTGTTGGCATCCAATTTCTCCTTGGTTGATTTACTAAATGATGGCGATTTCGCCTGGTGGCTCTGAGTGAACTGGCGCGCGGTTTTACACGCAAAAACCAGCTTCTCTTAGCGCCTACGGCTTGGATTCAGCAACTCCGCCCCGTGTCTATACCTTTTCTGCCGAGCACACGGTCTGTACACATTCAAACCACCGCGCGCCTCGAAAAGAGGAAACTCTAGATCTATTTTAGCATAGTTGATGGCAATTTGTCCAGTAATGAAACGTATTTCGCCCAGATAAATCTTATAAATCTTAATTCGTAAAAATTGACGGCTTATTACACATCAAAATCGAGTGGATTTTACCGTCTTTAGAGAAACACAGCGACACAATTGAGCTGCCTGCTGCCGTGCGACCGGTCAAACAGCCGCCGCCAAATAGCTTTTCAAAGCCAGCCTGCGACTTCAAGCGGTTAATTTCCGACTCTGACAAATTAAAGTTCCACCGCTGCGAATGGCCACCAAGCATATCCAGCGACAAAGCAACTTCTGTTTTATTACCGGTAGTCTTCCAAGGAGTGGCCGAGTTCTGGTATAGCGTTACCGAGTTTGCCAAATAACCTTCAATCGGCTGTGTATTCATAGTCTCAAAAATCGCTTTGATGTTTTCTAGTGTGGCAGCATCTGGCTTATAGTGATTGTCCGCTGGCTCAGGAGCTGGGGTTGGATTTGGTGTCGGTACGGTCGGTTTATCGGGCGAAGGCGTGGCCTTGGTCTTAAGATTAGTAACTTCCTCCTGCAACCTGGCATTACTCTGATTAAGCTCAGTGTAAGCGTAAGCTAGCCAAGCCACCGCCACGACCAGCACTGCCATAATTCCAGCCGCCACTAATTGCAGGTAGCGTTGCCTTCGATTAAGTTTCGACTTAACGTTTACTTCCTCTTGTGACATCACTCACCTCCCCTTTGCGGCACGAAAGTACCTTATTTGATAGTTCAATTGTAGTATATTCAGCGATACAACAAACCTGCTACAATAATTTTATGACAGCAACAAGATCTACCGCCGAAGAACGCCGATATCAAAAATTACGCAAACAAGACTCTGTAGCGGCCTGCCCGTTCTGCACCATCCAGCATGGACACGAGCAGTTCGTCGCTGAAACTGACCATTTTCGAATCATTCGCAATCGAACTCCGTATTCACTTTGGGATAGCCACAAAGTAGCCGACCATCTGATGCTAGTGCCCAAGAAGCACACCGACCGTTTGTCGGAATTGACAAAAAACGCCATGGCTGAATATACAGAAGTTTTAGGCAAGTATGAAAACCAGGGTTATAATATCTACGCTCGGTCGCCTGGCTCGAAATTCAAAAGTGTTATCCATCAGCACACCCATCTCATCAAGCTGAGTAGGCACAGAATTAATTTCTTGCTAATGACCAGAAAGCCGTACATTCGTATAACTAAATAATCTATTTTTAATATACAAAAACCGCCTCGTAAATTGAGGCGGTTTTCATCTGTCTGCAATATGCAAGACTAGGCGACAATCTCCTCTTCAGAGAACTCGTCCTCACTTGGCGATTCAACCTCAGCCTCATCTTCGACAACACCCGTTCCCACTGGGATCTTGCGGCCGATGATGACGTTTTCCTTGAGGCCATGCAGATGGTCAGCACGACCAGATACGGCAGCGTTGATCAGCACGCGAGTAGTGTCCTGGAAGGACGCAGCAG
>DAIQMM010000010.1:0-10814 GCA_036788915.1 Nanosynbacter sp.
GCGTTAGCGAGACGAGGAATGAAAAAAATTATAGCGTTTGATTCAGACGACACCATTGTCCTGTCAAAAATGCCAGCGACACCACGCATGGCTGGTTTATTGGCAGAATTATTGAAGCATTACGACGTGTGCATCATTTCTGGTACTGATTTTGAAGGAGTGATTTACCCAAATACCGTCAGACAAATTGAACAAGTTCCGGGTGTTGACCTCAGCCGGCTGCACGTCATGCCGACGTGTGGCACTCGTTACTATCGCTTCCAAGACGGTGAATGGCGGTTGCAGTACCAAGAGGATTTGACCGAGGAGCAAAAGGCGCGGATTTTTGAAGCAATTGAGACCTCGGCTAAGGAGCTTGATATGTGGGTGGATAATCCAGCTGGCGAAATCGTCGAAGACCGTCTCAGTCAGGTGACGTACTCTGCGTTGGGTCAAAAAGCTACACCTGAAGACAAATACGCCTGGGCTGAGGCTAACAAGGAAAAGCGAAAATTGCTCAACGACGCTGTTAAAGCACGCATTCCAGAGTTTGAAATTCGGACGGCAGGCACTACTAGCTTGGATGTTACCAAGCCTGGTATTGACAAAGCCTATGGCATGAAGAAGTTAATGGAAGCGACGGGCGTAACTAAGGAAGAGATTTTATTCTTTGGCGACAAACTAGAAGAAGGCGGCAATGATTTCCCAGTTAAAAATATGGGCATTGATTGTATCGCCGTGGAGCGTTGGGAAGACACCGCCTACGCACTGGAAGGAATTAATGCTGTTTCGTAGATGAAACTGACGACATCACTGGAAAAAATTAAAGGTGTTGGGCCGAAGACGGCGGCGGCGTTGAGTGCTGCTGGGTTAGTGACGGTTGAGGATGCACTGAATTTTTTGCCGCGGGCGTATGATGATTATTCGACAGCGGTGAAGATTGCTGATCTCCAGCCCGGCAAGGTGACGGTGCGGGCTCGCTGCGAATCGGTATCGACGAGAATCGTGCGGCGTGGACTGAGGTTGACTACGGCTACGCTGGCTGACGATTCGGGCAAAGTTAAAGCGATTTGGTTCAATCAGCCGTACCGCGAGACGCAGCTTAAGAATGCCGATGAGTTTCTGTTTTCGGGCGAGTTTGGCATGAGTCGCAATCAATACCAGATCGCTAATCCGTCGGTGGAGCAGGCGCGGGAAGTAGCGGCAGCTGATAATTCGCCATCCAGTGCCATCGTGCCAGTTTACCGTGCCGTCAAGAATGTTCGGCCAAAATCAGTGCTAGACATGATGAAGCAGCTTCGGCCGTTTATGGATTTTTTGCCAGAAACTTTGCCGCCAGAGTTAGTAAGTCGACAGAAATTATCTTCCCGTGCCGAGGCGGTGCGGATGCTTCATGCACCGTCTAGCCGCGATGATATTACCCGCGGGCGGGAACGATTGGCATTTGAAGAGCTTTTTGAAATGTTGCTGGCTGCTGCTTATAATAAGTACGAACAGACTAAGTTGAAAGGTTGGCAGATTCCGTTTGATCAGCCGACCGTTAAAAAGTTTGTCGAGCAGCTGCCGTTTCAATTGACTGGCGCACAGAAGCGGGCTGCGTGGCAAATTTTGCAGGATTTTGAGCAGCCGCATCCGATGAACCGCTTATTGCAGGGCGATGTCGGCTCGGGTAAAACTGCGGTGGCGGCTCTGGCGGCCGCTCAGGCGGCACAAGCTGGTTTTCAGACCGCCTTCATGGCACCGACAGAGATTCTGGCGACTCAACACGCCGAAACTCTGAGCCAACTTTTGGCACCATTAGGTGTTACTGTAGCACTGCTGACTGGTTCGGTAAAAGGCCAGGCTCGCCGTCAGCTGCTTGATCAGCTCGCTGCAGGGAAGATTGACGTGGTTGTTGGCACGCACGCATTGATACAAGAAAAGGTGGCTTATCATAAATTGGGCTTTGCGGTGATCGACGAGCAGCACCGCTTTGGTGTCAAACAGCGACAAGCTCTGCTTGATAAATCTGACCGCTTGCCACATCTGCTCAGTATGACTGCCACGCCGATCCCGCGTAGCCTAGCGTTGACTCTGTATGGCGAACTTGAAATATCAGTGCTTAATGAACTGCCAGCCAATCGTAAGCCAATTGTCACCAAAATATGGTCGCCGACATCTCTGCCAAAACTGTATGAAACTATTGACGCTGAACTGAACACGGGTCGCCAGGCTTATATAATTTGCCCATTGATCGATGATAACCCTGACAATGACAAAGCTTCGGTCGAGGCTGAGTTTAATCATTTAGCGAAATCGGTATTTCGTCACCGCCAAGTCGGATTGCTGCACGGCAAACTGTCCCCGGAAGAGAAAGATTCGGTGATGCGTCGATTTGCTGCGGGCGAAATCAACATCTTGGTTTCTACGACGGTCGTCGAGGTCGGAGTTAACGTGCCGAATGCTACGGTCATGCTGATTAAAAACGCTGATCAATTTGGCCTGTCTCAACTTCATCAATTACGTGGGCGTGTTGGGCGTGGCAATCATCAAAGTTATTGTCATTTGCTGATGACTGGTCATGATAAGCCGTCGCAGCGTCTGCGTGAAATTGAGCAATCACAAGACGGTTTTTATCTCGCTGAGGTTGATCTTAAACTGCGTGGTCCAGGCGAAATATATGGACGAGCTCAGCACGGAGCCTTGAATTTGCAGATTGCGACACTTGCCGACACTAAACTCATTGCTCGTGCTCAAGAAGAGGCGACCGCTTTTGTACAATCTGGCACGGATCTGCTACAATATACGCATCTGGCTCGGGCAGTTGCGGGGTATCAACGACTAACGACACTAAATTAACGAAAATTATGTATTCAGGAACAACTTTTCATAGTAAATCTGGCAATTTGATAGGCGTGCATCAGAAAATTGATCGAGTAGCACGGCGGCATATTGCCACATTGTTGCCAGATTGGTGCAATTTTCCGAGCGTTCAGCAAATTTTACATTTTGAGGGCAATAATGGGCCTGACGGAATTAAACGTAAAAGTCCAGCGGTTGATGAGCCGTGGCATTTTATCGATCCGACCGATCCAGATGATACGCAGATCCTTGACACAATTGATCAGCATATTAAAAATCTCGCAGCCGCGTTGGCTGAGGATAATCAAGAGCGAGCGGCATTTGAGGCGGCGTGGATGGCTCATGCGATTACTGATGGATTAACGCCCGCTCATCATTATCCGCTGGAGGAGAAATTGGAGCAGTTGCGTGGTGAGGGCTTGGAAACCCGCGATACTGTGCTGAAGAAAGGTGTTATGCCGGGCGAAACTTGGAGAGAGAAGATTCGCAATAACTGGGAGTTCTGGGGTGCAAAGGGTGCCATGACGATGCATGTGGCGTTTGAGCTTGGAGTAGCCAGCGTCGTGTCTTACCAGCGATTTGCTGACGGCTTGCCAACCCCAGAGGATATCGCACGCACACAGTCTAGTGATTTTAGAAAAGTCTATATGGAGTTTGTGCAGCAAGTTTTCGATATGCACATGTACGACGAATTTGCCCAGGACGGTTGGACGGCTGCGTTGGCGTGGCAGACTAACCATGAGCTGATGCCATTAATAATTCGAGCAGTCGTTTTGGGTTGGCTGAGTGCAATTTGGTTGGCTGAATCTTCGTTAGATCAGGAAAAACAGCATGCGTGTTAGGCTTATTTCTGGTAAATATGGCGGCCGATTTTTGCAAACTCCGCCAGGCTCTACGACACACCCGATGGGTGAGCGAGTCCGTTCGGCGATGTTTAATTCTCTTGGGTCGGTGGTTGCTGGTGCGAAAGTTTTGGATGCCTTTGCGGGGTCTGGTGCGATTGGACTCGAGGCACTGAGTCGTGGTGCTTCGTCGGTGACTTTCGTGGAGCGTGATCGGGTCGCACAGCGAGTACTGGCGGAAAATATTGCATCGCTTGGCGTTGAGGATAATTCTATTGTAATAAAAACAACAGTTTCTAATTGGCTTACAAGCATGAACACAACAGAGATGTTTGACATAATATTCGCTGATCCGCCATACCATCGGCCGCAGTTTTCCACAGTTTCTAGACTTTTTGGTCTTCTCAAACCTGGCGGAGTTATGATATTATCACATCCAGGAATAGGTGAGGTGCCAATTCAAAACGGAATTGTTGTGGTGGACAATCGTAGTTATGGGGAGGCGCACCTCACCAAGTTCCTACGATTGAAGCAATAGTCTAGCGTCCTGATAGTTGTCAGGACTTTTTTTGATGTATGGAAAAAACAACCTGTGCCAAGTAGCCGTGTGTTGACAAGACGGCCGACTGTTAACTAAAATATTAGCATGAAAAAAGTAGTAATAGTCTCTATGACTGTTGTTATATTAGGGCTAGCTGGTTTTGTGGCTGGCTATTACTTTAATTATAATTATATACTTAAGTCTAAGATTGAGGAGCTGGAGCTTAGTTTGTCCAGGGCTAATGAAAATGCGCAGGGTTGGGCAAATAAGTTTGTTGAGCAAGCAGAAGCTGGGGCAAGCGATGAATGGTTTGAGAAAAATGCAAAAACCCGCACTGGTCAACCCGAAGACTTGCTTAGAATGGCATACGACATAGGACTCAAGCATATCAGAAAAACAAACCTTGCATACGCAGACAATCTTAGTTTTGGCACGTTTGAGGCGGTGGGTACATATAATAACGGCGATTATGGCGACCCTGACGGTAGAACTATTCGTATTAGTAAAGATTGGGACGACACGACAAAACGCACAATTTTAGCACATGAGTATTTACATTATATATGGTTCAATAGCGCAGTTCTGCAAAACGATTTTAAACTAGAACAGAGACTTATGCATATGTATGACAATATTCCGTGGCTTAGGGATAGATTGTCTCAATATAGAAGCAATAAAATAGTAAGTCGGACCGAACTGTTTAGCTATGTTTGCACGGAGGTGTCTGATAGCCATATGGATGAGTATGTTTTGCAGCAATGCAACAAGTGGCTGAATCGCTCAAAATTGGTTATGCACTATTGATTGTAGTGTCGCTAACCATCAACACTCCACAATAACCCGGCACGGCCAATTGTCGACCGCTCCTAAGGATGAGGTAGCGAGGGTGGGTTGAGGCGATGATTTCGGCATTCTCTGGGATAGAAAAACTTTGCGGTGCATCAGCGAAATTGATAAAAATATAGGCCTGTTCTCCGTCTAGCTCACGCTTTATGCCAAGGATGAATCCGTTGTCAGTATCATGGATAACGCTCAGAGATCCATCTCTAAGAAGGGGAAGGTCTTGGCGTAATTGCAAGAGCTGGCGGTGTATATTCAATATAGAATAGCGATTCTTTTTCTCCTCAGCGACATTAATGAATGTGTGGTTTTTATTCACTGGCAGCCATGGCTTTACGTCTGAAAATCCAGCGAACTGCGTTTCGTCCCACTGCATTGGCGTACGCTCCAGGTCGCGACTGTCGATGACGGAATTAGCGGGGCTGAAAGTATCCTGAATGTCGTCTGCGGTCAGTTCGCCGTTAGTCATACCGATCTCATCGCCGTAGTAAATTACGCTAACACCCGGCGTGAGTAGATTGAGAAAATGCAAGGCCCGTGCTCGCTCTGTCCCGAGCCGCGAGGCAATGCGTGGCTGATCGTGATTACCGAGGCAGAAAAACGACTTGGCTGAGCCCGCCGCCTGTAGATATTTCTCAATCTTCTGCCCGGTATGCTCCGCATGCCACTCGTCCTGGCGATACTCCATAAAGAACGCCGACGCCTTCGGGTGGGCCGTTAGCACCTTGTGATACTGTTGGTAAATATCGCCCAACTTCTCGTCAGGATAAAATTCAAACACCATCTGCTTATCGTCATATTCATCGCAAACTGACGCCAGCTCGTGTAGATATTCCCGAAAGCGCGGCCCTATTTTACAGTGGTCGTGAATGAACGCACCGTAGGCTTCAGGATCGCCGTGAAAATCAGGATTTGGCGAATCGTCGCCGAGGTTTGGATCTTTGGAAATTCCCCAGATGGCGTCAACTCGCATGCCGTCCACTCCCATATCAAACCAAAATCGCACCACATTTTTCATTTCATCACGAACCGCAGGATTATCCCAGTTCAAATCTGGCTGCGTTTTCAGGAACGAATGGAGATAAAACTGTCCGGTCGGCTCATCAAGCTCCCACGAACTGCCGCCAGATAAACTTCGCCAATTGTTGGGCTCCTTGCCGTCCCGTCTGTCACGCCAGACATAATAATCACGCCTAGGGTTGTCACGCGATGACCGTGCTTCCTGAAACCATGGATGCTGGTCGGACGTGTGGCAGGGAACGAGGTCAATCATGACTTTGATGTCGAGGCTGTGGGCTTTTTCTAATAGTTTTTGAAAATCCTCCAGATCACCAAACGTTGGATCAATAGCTCGGTAATCGGCGATATCATAGCCAAAATCAGTCATCGGCGAGGTGAAAAACGGCGAAATCCAAATCGCGTCAACTCCTAGCCACGCCAAATAATCCAGCTTTTCGGTAATACCATTCAAATCGCCAATTCCATCGCCATTGGTATCTCGAAAACTACGGGGGTAAATCTGATACAGAGAAGCGACATCGTGCCAGGTTTTCATGGGTTAAGTATAAGTGAAATAGGTAAAAATACCAATAGACTCCTCGCTATTCTATCTGACACACTAACTCGCAAACTACCTACTAATTTTCTCGATACCGACAAGATACAGCTTCTCTACAGTCCCATTTTCATCATCAAACTCATCAACTGCACCGTAATCAACAAATTTATAGCCTCGGTGATATAAGATATGCCTAGACCACTCGCTGTTTTTGAGTGCGGCATAAGATGTCGTCTCACGAGCATGCATCTCAATCTTATCAATACCTCGTTCATTCGTTCGTCTCAATAACTCATCAAACATTGCTGCACCGATATGAAAGCCTTGTGCTTCAGGCAAAATAGCCATATCGGCAGCATAGACAACTGGTTCACTGCGGTCAGGCTCCGTTTCGGATCGTTCAAGATAAGCCATACAATACCCGATGTAATCCTTGGAAGAATCAGCTTGACTAGCGACCAGAAAGCTAAAGACATCCATGCCGTTCATATCCAGCTCTTCTCGAAGCATCTCTTTGTCGCCATATTGACACATATGACCTGGATAGATCTGTTCCTCCAGCTCCCTGATAATCTCTGAATCATTAGGGGATAATGACCGCGTAACTATCTCAGGCAAATGATTAGGAGTGTTCTCTACTTTACTCCTGGCTAATGACCTATTTTGCCTCGATTCAGTAATCCGCTCATTAGATAGGCGTAATAGTAGCCTCTGATGATCCGCATCCGTATAGATACGACCTAAATTATTAATGACTGGATTAACTGCGGGCAAACGTAACACGCTAGCCTTCACGACATCTCCATAACCAGTACCCACATGCACAGTATCGATATTCCATTCACTATCTGCAGCAAATCTGTCTAAAAGATACTGAGTTAAAGCTTCTTTATACAGCTCGAGTATCTTATCTGTGTTACGGCCCTGATTTGCCTCAATATTATCGAGTACAAGTACGTTAGGGTGCTCAGGGTTAACGTAAAAATATGATTGAGCTGCTAATCTCCCCTGTGGCGTGTATAGTGCAAAGAACCCAGCGTTTTTATGCTTATATCCCGATTCTATACAACTAGCAGAAGCACCATCTAATGTCATACAACACCCTGTATCCACGCCAATCGTCATTCCTCTCGGATCATCTTTAGCCAATACCTCTGCTTTGTATATCCCAGAAGAAGTTTGCATTTCCATCACCCGTGCTGGCAGTAATGCCTCTGTTGTACGTACTAATTTATACTCACTAATTGCACCGACGATCCTGTTACTACTATAACACCGCGACAGTTCCCGTACCCAGCCACTAAATTCTCCCGTGACTTCAGCAGCTGTCAAATTGTGCGGCATGCTGCCTCGGCACGCCATCTCGTGCAGCTGTAACCGTAATGCCTTGTCATTTTGCCAGATCTCAATATCTCTCGCAGAATCATTAGCACCTTCTATTAATGCCATTGCCCTATCTCCCCATACTTTAGTCAAACGTGCACTTGGAGAGGTCGCGTGCCGTAATAGCCAGGAAGTTGCATCATCTATATACCGCTTACGATTGTTGCCGTATTTACTTAACCGCTGGATAACTCCCGTAATATTATCATCATCAGATAGAACAGAGCTGTTAACATTCTCCATGGCTGCAAGCAATTTTTCTCTGAGATCATCTTTGGAAATGCGATAAGTTGTCTCCTTGCCGCGTGCATTGGTCAACCACTCGTCATAAAATTCATCAAGCCTATCAAGGGCATGGTCGCGTACAGTAGAAATATTTACATCACTATCTCGATAGACATCAACTAATGCAAGATATAGCAGCTGGTGTTCAGGCGCAAAAAATATCTGTTGAATCTTTTGCGTCTTACGCGGAAGTAAAAGTCTGTCACGTAAATCCTGAGGTGCTTTCAGTATACCCGCCAAAAGGTCAGACTCTAAGTCAACATCATAGAATGTTGTTTTTTCTATATCGTGTAACTGAACTTGTTCGCCACTTTGGATACGTGCTTTAAGCGCAGGTATGTCGTAACCTTCCTCAGGTATTTGGAACGTCTCGAGCCATTGAGATGCATCATGGATTGACTCCTCAAGGCCCGACTCGAGCCTTGAGAGGATAATCTTACCTACTGACGTCTTAATCCAGCCTCCATTTAGATACGCATAACCATTCTCGGTACACCACCGCTGCTTCTGAGTATCATTTCCACGAGCAGGAAAATCAACAGGCTTACGTGTATCAAGATTACACAGCCATCCATTATCAATAATTTCACGGGCAGAATATCCTTGTTCCATGAGATCGATTACATCACTAGAATCATACGTCGTTGACACCTTGCCTAAACGAACTTCGTCTATTAGATCAATTGTCAACCCAATCTCCTTACTATATGCATGGAGAGCTATCGTTTTATCAAGACTATCCTCCGTAACACCACGACAAGCCTCTACAAGCTCTCGCGTTATTGCTTCCCCTGGAAAACTATATTCTGCCACCGCATACGCAAAAGCTGTATCTTTACTAACTCCTCTATTGAGCGCCTTATGAGTGCGATTAATAAGTCCAAAGGGAGCGGTATTAATCCAATCAATCGGGGTTGCATCGCCATCTACTCCATCTTTAAAATGAAGATCTAATGCTTTTTGTGCTAGGCTCATGTGCTCGTTACGTTTTTGAGCCAGCTTCTCCCTTTCCACCTGGAAACGTGCTAAGACCTCCTCATCAGTTAAGTTGTCAATGCTTGCAAGTTTTGTAGCACCTTCCGTGATAATCTTATGTGCCACATCATTGCCATATCGTCGATGCTGGCGCTGTATATCATCACGCGTCTTCTTCAACAGATATTCCCTGGCAGGACCAACATGATCTAGCGTTACCGTATCGGCCAGCTTCTCGAGCCTCCGCCACGCTAGCTCATAAGGATTATCACCTGATTTTCCGATAAAACGCCCAATATTGTGTAGGTCAATATCTCTAATCTTCTGGCGCATGCCGCGAAATTGCCTTTGTACCTGATCGCCCAGCCTAGCCCACGCCATTTGTTCAGCGAAATGTGAACGATACGGAGAGTTCTCGCCTCGATAAGAACTATTATACTCAGTCGACTTTGTTATGATCCTTGCGAGCTCACGCACCGCTGCATGTTCGATCGTCTCAGCAGTATCGTCAGGATTTTTGCACTCTATAGCAGCTTTGACCTGCTCGTATGTTTTTGCTAATTCTGGAAAAGCGTAGCCGACAGTTCCAGCTCTTCGATCAGGATTAGTAATTACCTGCTCACCATCTCTATACTCCCAGCGTGCCTCTTCGTCGGGCGGAAAAATATAAGAATGGTAGCCGCGTATTGCAGGTAGATTGTAAGTACTTCGTCTGGTATCTTCTTTTTCTGAGTCTGCCAGTGTCCATCGTCTAGCCAATGACAAAGCACCCATTTCTGGAGTACCAATCATACTCGCAAACACAACATCTCGCCATAATCCTAACTTTACATTGTGCGGTTTGACCGAATGTCTATCATCATCCGATGTATAATCGTCATCATGATCCTCATATGAAGCACTCTTAGCGATTAGACTGTCGTATTTCTCAAGGGCTCTAGTTAAATATTCTTTTTGGCGTGATGAACCAGCATTTATAATGGCATTGACTGCACCATGGACAGAACACAGCCTGAGAGCAGAAAGTATATCTGCCGTTTTTGAACTCTCGCTAGCAAGCGCATCGGCCAATTCTACACCATCCATCTCCTTTTCGGTATTAGCTTCGATGAACGCAAATACTTCATTGTATTTCCCTTTATCTTGCTCTGGCATGTCATTCAATAAATCACCGGCTCTCAAGACACCTCGGCCTAGCCCAAGCACACCATCGAGCCCATGGTCTCGTATGTCTTGTTCGATAGTAGTCTCACGATATCTCATTTTTGTTTTTTGCTTTCTCTATTATTTATAATACTCGCTCGTAACTGTTTTTTCAATGATGATTCAGGACAAAGCTTTTACCTGTTATTCTAAAAAACTTGATGATATGAGCGAGCTGGATCAGCTTTTAAAAATATTCTTCTCTAACTTTATAATTAAACCTATTAAAAAAGACACTTTTAAGGGTTCAAAAGTATCTTATAAGCTAAATGAACCCTGGAAAGGGTTCATTGAATCAAATGATTTCGTTTGTGGTGCGGGTTAGGAGACTCTAACTCCTGGCCTCTTCCATGGCAAGGAAGCGCTC